>CAZBFS010000012.1:0-21038 GCA_964491215.1 uncultured Proteiniphilum sp. | reverse complement strand
CAAGGAGGCATCCGGTGATCTGAATCAGATAAAAGAAATCATCGAGGGAGCACCTGAAGGATTTCAGGTGATCTCGGGTGATGACGCAGTGACCACCGCCGTGATAGCGCTGGGGGGTGTGGGGGTCATCTCTGTCTTTGGCAATGCCTTCCCAAAGGAGATGGCATGGCTGGTGAAGCATGCCCTCAATGGTGATGCTCAGCATGCCCGCAAGAAGATGGAAGATGATTTTAATTCATTGTTTCACCTGATGTTCGTGGAGGGAAACCCCTCCGGGGTGAAGTGTCTGCTCAGCCAACGAGGGATGGTGCGCAACGTAGTACGTCTGCCGCTGGTGCCTGTGAGTGAAGAAACAGAACGACTTATCCGGGAGGAGCTGTCGAGACTGGATAACTGATTCTCACTAGCTTTTTTTTTGTACCTTTGCAACCAATTTTTAAACGGTACTGTTATGAAACAGATATTAAACCTCATCACTATTGTTTCTGTCATGACGATGATCAGCTGTACACAGCATAAAACCACACAACAGCCGGTGAGACTGGATCCTTCATTCATGGATACCACGGTTGCCCCCGGCGAGAGTTTCTACCAATACGCTACGGGAGGATGGCAGCAAGCCAATCCCATACCAGACGAATATGCCCGCTACGGCTCTTTCGACAATCTGCGCGAGGAGAACCAGCAACAGATTCAGTTGCTGATTGAAGCGCTCGGCAGCGAGGAGTACCCTGCCGGTTCGAACGCACAAAAGGTGGGAGACCTTTACCGAATGGGTATTGACAGTATCCGGCAGAATGAACAGGGTGCCACACCTATCCTCCCTCAACTGAAGGCGATTGCCGCCGCAAAGGATAAGCAGGATGTGATACGCCTGATGGCAGAGGTAAGCCGCTATGCCGGTAACCCTTTCTTCGGCTTCGCCGTGGGGCCGGACGACAAGAACAGCTCGATGAACATCGTGCATCTTTACCAGTCGGGTATAGGCATGGGTGACCGTGATTACTACCTGTTGGAGGATGATCATTCACAATCGCTGCGGGATGCCTATCTTCGTCTAATGGAGACGCAGTTCCAAAATGCGGGATGGGATGAGGCAAAAGCGCAACAGGCGGCAGTGAATGTATTGCAGATCGAGACGGCATTGGCGAAGGCACATATCACCCGCGAGATGCGCCGCATCCCGGAGCTCAACTACCATAAGATGCGGATCGAAGAATTAGCTGTTGAGGTAGCTCCCTTCGAATGGGATCTCTATTTCACTGAGGTCGGGGCTAACGGACTGGACAGTCTTAACGTGTCACATCCGGCATCGGTGAAGGCAGCCATCGCGGTTATTGAGCAGGAGCCTGTTGAGTCTCTGCAAGATTATCTGAGCTGGAAGGTGATCAACTCGGCTGCTTCCTATCTGAGTGATGCCTTCGTGGAGGCCAACTTCGAATTTTACGGCAAGACGCTCAGTGGTAGCAAGGAGTTGCGTCCGCGCTGGCGCAGGACCATCGATGCGGTGAACAGTGCACTCGGTGAAGCGGTTGGACAGCTCTATGTAGAGCAATACTTCCCGCCGCAGGCCAAGGAGCGGATGCTCACTCTGGTGGACAATCTCTCGGTATCGTTGGGAGAAAGGATCGGTCAGTTGGAGTGGATGAGCGACGATACCAAGGCAAAGGCGCTTGAGAAGCTTGCTACCTTCACTGTGAAAATAGGCTACCCCGATAAGTGGAAAGATTATACGCCACTGGAGATCCGCGACGACTCATACTGGCAGAACATGGTACGCGCCTCCGAGTTTGAATATGCGGAGATGATCAGCGAGCTGGGGCAGCCTGTGGACAAGAGTAAGTGGTACATGTCGCCGCAAACAGTGAATGCCTACTACAACCCCTCTTCAAACGAGATATGCTTCCCTGCCGGCATCCTGCAACCACCTTTCTTTTACATGGATGGTGACGATGCGATCAACTACGGCGGTATCGGCGTGGTGATCGGACATGAGATGACGCACGGTTTTGATGACCAGGGTCGCAAGTTCGACAAGGAGGGCAACCTCACCGACTGGTGGACGGCCGATGATGCCACCCGCTTTGATGAGCGCACCAGGGTGCTGGTGGACCACTTCGACGCGATTACCGTACTGGACAGCGTGCATGCCAACGGTACCTTTACCCTGGGTGAGAACATTGCCGATCAGGGCGGAATGCAGGTCTCCTATCATGCTTTTATGAAAACCAACCAGGCAGTGGCCGGTGAGCTGATTGATGGCTTCACCCCGGCACAGCGCTTCTTCCTGAGTTATGCCGCCCTCTGGGCCGGTAACGTGCGGGATGCGGAGATCCTGCATCTGACGAAGATCGATCCCCACTCGCTGGGTAGGTGGCGTGTCGACGGGGCAGTTCCCCACGTGGATGCCTGGTACGAAGCTTTCGGCATCACCTCCTCCGATCCACTCTGGTTGCCGGAAGAGAAGCGTGCCGCCATCTGGTAATCAACTAAATAACCAATCAACGAATCATCAAATCAACCCATATGTTTTCAGGAATAGTAGAAGAAGCGGCCACAGTGGTCGCACTAAACAGGGAGAAAGGCAACCTGCACATCACACTGCATTGCTCTTTCACCAGTGAGTTGAAGGTAGATCAAAGCATCTCCCACAATGGGGTATGCCTTACGGTGGTCTCCATTGAGGGAGACAACTACACCGTGACGGCCATTCGTGAGACGCTGGAGCGCTCCAACCTGGGCCAGCTCGAAGTGGGCGGTAAGGTGAACCTGGAACGCAGCATGCTGATGAATGGCCGTCTCGACGGTCATATCGTGCAGGGCCATGTGGATCAGACTGCTGTCTGCCGGGCGGTAACCGAAGCGGATGGCAGCTGGTATTACACATTTGAATATGTTTTCGACCGGGAGATGGCCAGGAAGGGTTACTTGACAGTTGACAAGGGTTCCGTCACCGTAAATGGTGTGAGCCTGACGGTGGTTGAGCCCACGGAAAGCAGCTTCAAGGTGGCCATCATACCCTACACCTACGAATATACCAACTTTCATCAGATCAGGGAGGGCTCGGTGGTGAACCTGGAGTTCGACATCATCGGTAAGTATATCAGTCGCATCGTTGCTTTAAACGAATAATATGGATTTTCTGGAACTGGTATCCACCCGGCAAAGCGACCGGGCATTTGATCCGGAGCGTCCGGTGGAGAAGGAGAAAATTGAACGCATCGTGGAGAGTGCCCGTCTGGCACCCTCAGCATGCAATGCACAACCCTGGCACCTGATCGTGGTGGATGACCCTGACCTGAAGAACAGGGTGGCTGATGCCACCTCTGCCCGTGCCCTGGGAATGAACCATTTCACCAAGCAGGCTCCGCTCCATATCCTGCTGGTGGAGGAGCGGGTGAACCTCTCCTCCGGAATCGGAGGGTGGATGAAGCAGAAGGATTACGCCCAGATGGATCTGGGCATATTGGCTGCACATATCACGCTTGCTGCTCACGCAGAAGGTCTGGGATCCTGCATCCTGGGCTGGTTTAATGAGCCAAAGATGCGGGAGCTGCTTTCCATCCCCGAGAACAAGAGGGTGTGGCTTGATATCGCCATCGGCTACAGCCGCCAGCCGTTGCGACCTAAGAAACGTAAGCCAATGCAGGAGGTGGTTTCATACAATGGTTACCGGAATCATAACAGGAAGTAAGCTGTTGCGGATGAGCCGGAATGAATCGTTTATAATCATTAAACTTTAATCTTTTTAACAACAAGAGCCAGGGGTTTTGTTGGTGGCATCGCAAAAATATGTCATCTTTGCACTCTAAAACAGTTTTTTTAAACAAGCTGCCAAGAGCTGGTTCATATACCAAGACAAATGAATAGCAGGAAAAAAAGGATCTTTTCTCTGATCGCTTTTATAATGATAACCGTTGTCACTTTTGCACAACAAGTGGGCTCCAATTCACCGTACAGCAGGTATGGTTACGGGTTGCTTTCAAACCCGGCACTGGGCGCCTCGGAAGCGATGGGAGGGATCAGTTACGGGTTGCGGCGCAGCCAACAGGTCAATCCCGGCAATCCGGCTTCCTACTCGGAGCTCGACTCGCTCACCTTCATCTTCGACATGGGGGTATCGGGTCATATGGCTCACATGAACGACGGCACCAATAAACGTGATTTTTACAATGGCAACCTCGATTACGTGGCCATACAGTTTCCATTGTTTCGCAACGTGGGAGCCAGCATCGGCTTGTTACCCTTTTCCAAGACAGGGTATAATTTTGGAGGTGTACGCTCTCTCTCTGACATCCAATATATAGAGAGCTACCGTGGTACGGGTGGTTTAAACCAGATCTACGCCGGGGCATCCTGGGAGCCGGTGAAGAATTTCTCGGCAGGGGTCAATATCTCTTATCTCTTTGGGAGCTTTTCGCGCAGCAGCGTTGTGATGCCGATGGCTTCCTCCGCTCTGGTGACGGAAGATAAGCACTTTTATACCCTTCGTAACCTGAAATATGATTTTGGGTTGCAATACCGTCATGAACTGGATAAGAATCGTTCTGTTACACTGGGTGCTGTCTATACCCCCGCCATCCGGGCAAAGGCAGATGTGAATCACTCTATTTTACTATACAGTGACGATCCGTATGAGAACCCGTGGCTTACTCCTGCACAGGAGAAACTAAACGACACCTTGCAGGGAGTATCCTTTCAGCTACCCCATACCTTCGGACTGGGATTCACTTTCAGTACCGGTCGACTGCTGGTTGGTATTGATGGCACATATCAGATGTGGAAGGAGATGGAGTATCCCGACATGCTCGATGACCTCAATGACGGCAATCGTTATAATGATGTTTTCCGCATCAATACCGGTATGGAATATGTGATTGATCCGGTGAGTCAGAACTACTTTCACCGCATTCGTTTCAGGGGTGGGTTGTCATACTCAAATGCCTACACCAACTTCTCTGTTGTAAACCCTGAGAACGGATTAAGTGCCGGCATGGGCAGTTACCGTGAATATGGGGTGAACGTAGGTCTTGGGTTACCTTTCCGCGACTACATGAGCGGTCATACCTCCATGCTTAATATTGGTTTAGGCTATTCCAGACAGCAGCCTGACACAAAGCATATGATCAGCCAGGATATGTTTAAGATTTCACTGAACATGAATATCAATGAGTTTTGGTTCTTCAAACGGCAATTTAACTGATGAAAGCATTCCTTCATTTAAGCCGGATTGAGAGGATAGATTAAACTTTCCTTTTAACAATTCGTCCAATTCTCAACAATTAGAAGTAGAAACAACTTTAAACAAACAGAGAATATGAAAAGATTAATCGTATCGGGATTCGTGGCTTTCCTGCTGATAGCAGGAGCCAGCGCCCAGAAAGCAGGCTATGATCCGGTGAAGGCACCTTTCGGACATGGACAGGATAGTGTCACCTGCCGGGAGAACCTGAGTCTCATGCAGACCGCTGCCAAGGCAGAGGCTTACGAAAGTGCCCTGGGACCCTGGACAGAGGCTTATGAGAATTGCCCCGCTTCCAGCAAGAACATCTATATTTACGGACCACGTATTTTCATGGCATTTCATGCTTCTGCTACCGACGAAGCCAAGAAAAAGGAGTATCTTGACAAGGTGATGGAGATCTATGACAACCGGATGAAGTATTTCGGTGAAGATGATGACAAAGGGACTGTCCTTGCATATAAGACTTACAGTTATATGGATATGATGGGTGACAACGCCGATCAGAAGGTGGTTTATGACTGGCTGGGCGAAGCAGTGAATGATATGAAGTGCAATATGGATCCGCTGGATGCCTACTCCTACTACATGAGGGCATCACTGAGCCAGTATTTTGTTGATAACTCAAACAAGGATCAGTATATCAGCGACTATTTCAAGGTTGTGGGATATGTGGATCAGGCTATCGCCAACTACAAGGCGGCCGGTGACGAAGCCAACGCCGATTACCTGGAAATGGTGAAAGAGGGCATCGTGCAGGGATTTGTTGCCAGCGGTGCTGGTGACTGCAAGACCCTCAACGAGTATTATGCCGATAAGGTGGAACCCAATAAGGAGAACAAGGAGTTTCTGAATGAGGTGCTCGATGCCCTCGCTTCAGTGGGATGTACAGAATCTGATCTCTATTTCACCGCATCGGAATACCTGCACATCCTGGAACCCTCTGCCAGTGCTGCTCTAGGTCTGGCCAACAAGAGCCTGCGCGATAAGGATTTCGACACTGCGGTGAAGTATTATTCCGAAGCGGCACGCCTGGAAACCGATAAAACCAAGTCATCGAACTACATGATGCAGCTTGCAGGTATCTTCTCCAACCAGCGTAATTTCGCCCGTGCCAGATCGGCAGCTTATGATGCACTGGAGTACAACCCCAACAACGGGGAAGCATACATACTGATTGGCCAGCTCTATGCCAGCTCGGCCAACAGCATCTTCACCGAGCCTGAAAAGGCGGGTCTGGTCTATTGCGCAGCTGTTGACAAACTGCAAAGAGCCCGCTCGGTCGATCCCAGCGTGGCCGGTAAAGCCAACAGCCTGATCAACCGCTACTCGGCAGCTTACATGGATACCGAGACCGCCTTCATGATGGGTATCAAGGCTGGTGAAACGGTGCATATCCCCGGTTGGATTGGTGAAACCACTACGGTACGGTTACGATAAAAAAAGAGGATGGTGTAAGGTGTTGAAGATACAACACAACATACTTAACATAGAGCGCATAACAACCATTGTTGCAATGGTTGTTATGTCGCTTTTTTTTGTTTCCTGCAAAGAGAAAGATGAGAACCTCGTACCCTTCACCTACGATCCGGAGCAGGTACCCACTATGGTCACCGATTCGGTTACCACGCTTATCTCCGATTCGGGTATAACGCGCTACAAGCTGGTAGCCGACGAATGGCGTGTGTTCGACAAGGCTGCCGAGCCCTACTGGTATTTTCCTCACGGGATCTACCTGGAGCGGTTTACAGCTGACTTCAGCATCGAGGCAACGGTAGAGGCCGACACAGCCTGGTATTTCAGCAGGAAGGATTTATGGCAGCTGAAAAAAAATGTGCATGTAGAGAACATGAGGGGTGAGCTCTTCGACAGCGAGGAGTTGTTTTGGGACCAGAAGAACGAGAAGGTTTACTCTGATAGCTACATTGTGATCAAGCGAGGAGTGACGGAGATCAAGGGATATGGCTTTGAGTCGAATCAGGCGATGACCGACTACCGTATTTTCCGTCCTCACGACGGCAAGCTTCCTTTTTCTGATAATCCGGCTGGTGACTCGTTGCAGAACCCTGCTGATACAACAGTGACTCTTATGCCGGAAGTGCGGTTGGAGCCGGACATCAAAAAGCCGCAATCATGACACCAACCGCAACTATCTGCTGGCTGATTGTCAGCCTGCTGCTTACCCTGTTTTTCACAGGTACGGAGGCTGCATTTGTCTCCTCCGACAAGCTTAAATTCGCGCTCAGAAGTAAGAAGCCGGGTTATTCCCACTACCTGTTCAACACTATATTCGGTCATCCACGCCAGTTTCTGGGCACATTGGTTGTAGGCAAAACCATGGCCCTTGTGTTGCTTGTCGCCTTTTCGCTGGTGCTGTTGCAACAGCAGGCAGTAGGAAGTGCACTCACCCTTTTGCAGCTTCTGCTATTTATTCTCTCACTTCTTTTGATTATATTTATCATTGACCAGTTACTGCCGCGGCTACTGTTTCAGCGCCATGCTAATTTCTGGATGAGACTGTTTGTGTTACCCGCTTTTCTGTTCTATGTGTTGTTTTATCCCCTGGCTCGCTTTTTTATCTTACTGTCGAGACTCACTGTCAGGCTTTTCGGTATACGTTTTGCCGACTCAAGGGCAAAGCAGTTTGGACACAGCGATATCGACGCTTATGTGAAGAACAGCATCCATGAGCTGACAAACGAGGAGGATCTGGATGCTGAGGTGAAGATCTTGCGTAATGCTCTCGACTTCTCCGGACTGAAAATCAAGGATTGCATGATTCCGCGGGCTGAAATTGTAGCGGTGAGTGTTGATACAGATATGGAGACATTGAAAGAGAAATTCATCGAGACGGGTCTCTCCCGTATCCTGGTTTTCAGGGAGGATATGGATAATATTTTGGGATATATCCATATATGGGAGATTTTCAGCCAGCCCGCCGACTGGGTGGCCAACGTGGCATCCATCTCGTTTGTGCCGGAAAGCATGTCTGCCAAACAGCTGATGAGTGACCTGATGCAACAGCGTAAGAGTATCGCCGTGGTGGTGGATGAGTTTGGTGGTACCTCCGGCATCGTGACGATGGAGGATCTGGTGGAGGAGATCTTCGGTGAGATTGAAGATGAGTATGATGTCAAGTCGAACTTTATCAAACGTGAGGGAGAAGGTCTATTCGTCCTCTCCGGACGCGTTGAGATTGACCATCTCAACGAATTATATCATCTTGGGCTACCCGTGTCAGATGCTTACTCCACCGTGGCCGGTTACCTGCTCCATCACACGCAACGCTTTCCCAAGACTTATGAAACGGTGATCATAGGCAAATATACCTTTAAAATACTGAAAGTTACGGCGCGAAAAATCGAAGTGGTACGGTTACAGATTGGCTCTGCTGTGAGTGGAAGTTGATTTTTTCACCGTTACACTGCATACTTTTCCATGAAAAAAAACTGTATATCTGCTTTATTTTTACTAACTTCGCACCCTTATTTGAATCAGATTACATTTTACCTTTTAAACAGCACTAAATTTAGTTAAATGGCTACTTTACAAAAGATTAGGGATAGAGGCACGCTGTTGGTCATCGTTATTGGGGTGGCACTGCTTGCTTTTGTTTTAGGAGACTTACTCACTTCCGGTACCACCCTTTTTGGGAGGGCGCAGGATAAAGCGTTTGTGGTGAACGGTGAAGTGATATCAACCAAGGAATATGCCGACAAGATTACTGAGTTTGAGGAGTTCCAGAAGATGGTGAGCGGTCAGAGTTCACTGGATGAAAACACCTCAGCCCAGATCCGCGAAGCGGTTTATCAGCAGATGGTACGCCAGCGACTGCTGGAGAACCAGACTGGCAAGCTGGGACTAAGCGTGGGCAAGGTAGAGATTAACGACCTGGTGCATGGTGAGTATATCTCTCCCGTTCTACAGCAACTTCCTTTTTTCGTTGATCCGCAAACAGGTATGTTCAGTCGTGCCGCTCTGGTTGATTTCATCAACACCATCAATGTTGCAAGTCCCAATCCGGAGGAGCAGGCAATCGTAAACCAGTATAAATCTCTCTGGCTGTTTATTGAAGAGATGGTCAGGACCCAGCGTTTGGAAGAGAATGCCGACATGGCATATGCGGTTCAGAACTATTTCACGATCCCCGATACAGTGGTGACGGTGACAGACAAGGAGATCAAGGCTTATTACGACAAACACAAGGATGCTTACCGTCTGGATGCTCCCCTTGTTAAGCTCTCCTACTTCACCAAGCAGGTGTTACCCAGCGAAGAGGATCATGCAGAGGTCGAAGCCGAATCACGTGTGGCGTTCACGGAGCTGCAGAACAGTCAGAATCCGGCTACCGTTGTTGCCGACTATTCCCAGGTGCCCTATCGTGATGTCTTCATGAGTGAGACGATGCTGACACCCGATCAGATTGAATTCGTTCGCATGGCGTCCATTAATGATATTTATGGTCCCGAGCGTGAAGGTGATTCTTATCAGATTGTGAAGCTGATTGACAAAACCGTTGCTCCTGATTCGGTGCATTTTCGGATGATGTCGATACCCAGTGGCTCCATGGTGGGTCAGGATTCAATCGTGACCCGTTTTACCGATAGCCTCTACACCGTGATTCGCGATGGACAATCGTTTGCCGATGTGGCCAACAGCCTTAATCCCAGCTCTAACGGTGGTGATGTGGGCTGGGCCAGGGAGATCGATCTGGCATCGTTTGGCCCGGAGATGGTAAGATCTGTGTTCAACACGCCTGTGGGTGAGCTGGTGAAGCTCTCCCTGCCGGGTCAGCAGATGCTTCTTCAGATTGTGGAGAGAACCCGCCCGGTGAACAAGTATAAAGTGGCAATCATCGACATGCCGGTGATAGCCAGTGAAAAGACATCCAACAACATCGACAATGAGCTGAACCAGTTTGTATCTACTCCCGAGGTGGGCAGCAAGTTTAGCGAGCTGGCATCCGAAAGGGGATACATGGTGATGCCTAATATCACTGTTTCTGCCAACGAGTTCACATTGGCACAGATACCCGGTTCGCGCCAGGTGATTACCTGGGCGGCAAGAGAGAAGAAACCGGGCAGCGTGGAAAAATTTGACTTAACCAACTTGCGAGTGGTGGCCCGTGTGGATCAGGTGATACCTGCCGGCACAGCACCGCTCTCAGAGGTCTCATCCGGTATCAGGGCACAACTGATGAATGAGAAGAAGGCTGAGAAGATCATCGCTGACTTGAAAGGTCAAAACCTCACTACGATTGAAGCTTATGCCGAAGCGATGAGCAGCCGTACCGATACTGTTCGTTTTGTCAACTTCAACACGCAAAATATCACAGGACTGGGTTATGAACCGGTGCTGAATGCCATCTCTGCCTTTGCTCCTCTCAATAGCGTGGTGGGACCATTCAGGGGTAACAATGGTGTCTATGTGTCGCAGGTGACCGGACGTACCCAAGGGACGGAGCGCTATGATGTCGATGCGCAGAAGATGAGCATGTTGAACGAGAAAGCCTATCGTCTGCAGATGCAGTCGGTGGAGGTGCTGAAAGAGAAACTGGGGGTTGAAGACAACCGTTTCCGTTTCTTCTGATCCTTTCATCCGCAGTACCATACAGAAAAAGGGCTGACCCGCACGGGTCAGCCCTTTTTCAATGTGTCTGGTAAGTGAGGTCACTGCACCACGATGCGCCCCTTTTGTTCCAGTTGCAGGGTCTTGCTGGGCTGGTCGCACACTTCGGTGGGTCCGAAGTACTGTATCGGGCCGGGATAGACATAATCGGTCTCTATTGCCCACTTGTCGCGTTGGCTCATGAAGTAACTGAATGGTGTCCCGTTGAGCTCCACCAGAGCTTTCTGGATTACCGGTTTCAACTCGCCGTGACGTCGTTCCATGTTCATCATCATGGTGATGGGTATCCCTCCCGCAAGCCACTCTGATGCCTGAGCGGTGGTGTTGCGTACCGATGCCATGTATCCCGTTTTGCCGGCAGCCACCAGCATTGATGCGGTATAGCCGAGCGAGTAGCAGTAGTCTGCATCATAGTTAGAGGGGGCGGCGCATCGTCCTTCGTAGCCGAAGAAGTGAGTGATGGTGGAGAACTTACCGTTGTATTTGCCCTCTTTCTTCCACTTGTCGAGTCGTTTCTTCACCATTTCTGCCAGCAGTTTCTCTGTTTCGATCAGCGACACCTGCACGTTGCCATGCGGGTCACGGTCGAGTGTGAGCTGACGGGCCACGGAATCGGGCAGGCTGGCATATATATTCGAGTTTTCCGGTGACAGCTTGCTGATGATATAGTCGCGCTTTCCGGAGCGACGTACCAGGTCGAACTCCTCCTGGTTGTGCACCAGGAAGTCGTTCAGCTCGTTGATCAGTTTCTTCATGGCGGGGATGAACTCAATCAGTCCTTCCGGGATGATCACCGTTCCGAAGTTAAGTCCTTTCTCAGCACGATTGGCAATGACAGTTGCGATGTCATCGATGATCTGGTCGAGCGACCATCCCTTCGCTTCCACCTCTTCCGAGACGATGCAGATGTTGGGGTGTGTCTGCAGTGCGCATTCGAGTGCGATGTGCGAGGCAGAACGGCCCATCACCTTGATGAAGTGCCAGTACTTGCGTGCCGAGTTGCAGTCGCGCTGTATGTTGCCGATCAGCTCGGAGTAAACCTTACATGCAGTGTCAAAGCCAAAAGAGGTCTCAATCTGCACGTTTTTGAGGTCGCCGTCGATGGTCTTGGGACATCCGATCACCTGTACGCCGGCGTTGATGGAGGCGTAGTATTCAGCCAGTACGCAGGCGTTGGTGTTTGAGTCGTCGCCGCCGATAATCACCAGCGCCTTTATTTCAAGCTTCTTCAGGATCTCAAGCCCTTTGTCGAACTGCTCTTTGGTCTCCAGCTTTGTACGCCCCGAGCCGATGATGTCGAATCCGCCGGTATTGCGATATTCATCGATGATCTCAGCGGTCAGCTCCTTATACTGGTGGTCAATAAGTCCACCCGGACCGAGGATGAATCCGTAGAGCCTGCTGTCGCGATGCAGACGTTTGATGCCATCGTATATGCCGGCAATCACATTGTGTCCGCCGGGAGCCTGTCCGCCGGAGAGGATCACTCCCACATTGTGGGGTGAGTCGCTTCCCGTTTCTCCGGCACTGCCTGCAAATGTTACAATCGGCATCCCGTAGGTGTTGGGGAATAATTTCCCGATCGCCTCCTGGTCGCGCACCGACTGAGTGGCAGCACCCTCTTCAATTTTCACATTGCCCCTCAATCCTTCGGGCATCTTGGGCTCGTAAGAAGCCCTCGCAATCTGTAAAGCGCTTTTTGTCATTGGAATGATTTTTATGATGTTGATTTTCTTTGTTTCCGAGCAGAATAATTTGAAGCATCAAAAATAGCACTTTTTCGTCAAACGGGGAAATGCAGTATCATATTAATCGTTATAGAATCTATTCCAGTCGCTTTTTTCTTCTCCTGTGGAATTATACTCATTTCAAAAAAAATAGTTGGTATAAACGAACAATTTTACCATCTTTACCATTTATATCATTATTGATTAAGATTGACCAATGGAAGCCAAAAACGAACTAGGAAACATGGATATAGAAGCCCTCGAGGCTTTATATCAGAGATATAAAGAGTCGCCAGAGAACGTGGATGAGAGCTTCCGCTTTTTCTTTCAGGGTTTTGATTTGGCCACCACACATTTTCCCTCCAGGCCGGTGGCAGCGAAGGGGCTGAATGGGCACTCACCCAAGGAGATCGCAGTGATGCGGTTGATCAACGGTTACAGGCGACGCGGTCATCTCTTCACCAAAACAAATCCGGTACGATCCCGCCGCAGTTACTCACCCACGCTGGCCATTGAGAACTTCGATCTCTCAGAGGAGGATCTCGATACGCTCTTCGAGGCCGGCAAGGAGGTAGGCCTTGGCAAGACCAGCCTGCGTAACATCATCGCTCATCTGGAAGAGACCTATTGCAAATCGATCGGTGTGGAGTACCGTTACATGACCAAGCCGGAGGTTGTGCAGTGGTTACAGGTTAAGATGGAGAGCAGCCGCAACAGCGAGGTATTCACGAAAGAGGCGAAGCTTCGGATTCTGGACCGACTGATTGAGGCTTCCGGTTTTGAGGATTACCTTCACAAGAAGTTCGTCGGGCAAAAACGATTCTCGCTGGAGGGCTCCGAGTCGATCATCCCAGCGCTGGATGCAATGATCTCTCATGCGGGTCGTTACGAGGTGAATGAGATGGTATTGGGTATGGCACACCGGGGACGACTCAACGTGCTGACCAATATCATGAAGAAACCCTATTCACAGGTGTTTCGCGAGTTCAACGCCCAGAATTACGAGGATGAGATCAAATATGGTGATGTGAAGTACCATCTGGGGTATAACAACACCATCGATTACGAGGGTCGCACCATCTCCATCTGCCTGACACCCAACCCGTCGCATCTGGAGGCTGTGGGCCCCGTGATGGAGGGGATAGCACGGGCAAAGCTGGAAAACGATCACGACTTCACCGATGATGCCGTGTTGCCCATCCTGGTGCACGGCGATGCCGCCATTGCCGGCCAGGGTGTGGTGTACGAGACCATTCAGTTCTCGAAGCTGCAGGGTTACAAGACTGGTGGTACCATACACCTTGTGATCAATAACCAGGTGGGATTTACTACCAGTTATCTGCTGGGACGCTCCAGCACCTACTGTACCGATGTGGCCAAGGTGACCCAGTCGCCCGTATTCCATGTGAATGGAGATGATATAGAGGCGATGGTATATGTGGCGAGGCTGGCGCTTGAGTTCCGGCAGATGTTCAACATTGATGTCTTCATCGACCTGCTCTCTTACCGCAAGTATGGTCACAACGAGGGTGACGAGCCACGCTTCACACAGCCGGAGTTGTATGACATCATCGCAAGGCACAAGAACCCGCGTGATATCTATGCTGAGAAGCTGATAGAGGAGGGAGTGATCACCCGTCAGGTATTCGAAAAACGTGTGGCAGCCTTTCACCAGACGCTGGAGGAGGCTTATGATGAATCCCTTTTCACCAGGCAGCTCAACCTGCAACCCTTCTTCGCCGGTAAGTACGAGGATATCCGCTTCCCTGAGGCGACTGATTTTGAAAAGCCGGCAGAGACCCGTATCCCGAAAGAGTTGTTTCTGCAGCTGGCTGAACGGATCACCACGTTACCCGAGGGGATGAAGTTTTTCAACAAGACAGTACGGTTGTTTGCCCAGCGTGCCGGCATGATCAAGAGCGATTCCTACGACTGGGCCATGGGTGAGCTGATGGCTTATGCCTCACTGGCCTGGGAGAAGCATTCGGTGCGGTTGAGCGGACAGGACTCCGAACGTGGCACCTTCTCGCATCGTCATGCGGAGATTATCACCGAGGACGGAAAAGAGAAATATTTCCCCTTGAAGAATCTGGGAGGGGAGCAGGCTGCAGTGCGGGTCTACAACTCACCCCTCAATGAATATGGTATCCTGGGGTTTGAATATGGTTACGCACTTGCACACCCCGAGGGTCTCACCATCTGGGAGGCACAGTTCGGTGACTTTTACAACGTGGGACAGGTCATCGTGGATCAATATATCGCTGCCGCTCAGGAGAAGTGGGGCATCAAGTCGGGACTGGTGCTGCTGTTGCCGCATGGCTACGAGGGGCAGGGTGCCGAGCACTCGAGCGGTCGCATGGAGCGATTCCTCAGTCTCTGTGCTAATCTGAACCTGCAGGTGGTGAACTCTACCACCCCGGCCAATCTCTTCCATGTGTTGCGACGTCAATTGCATCGTGATCTCCGGGTGCCACTGATTGTTTTCACTCCCAAGAGCCTGCTGCGTCATCCGGAATGTATCTCACCCTTGGCCGAGTTTACCGACGGTGCTTTCCGTGAGGTGATTGGGGATGATGTATCGGGTGATCTGTCGAAGGTGCGGAGGCTGCTGTTTTGCAGCGGTAAGATTTATTACGAACTGGAAGCTGCGCGCAGGGAGGCGGCAAAAGATGACATCGCAATTATCCGGCTTGAGCAGCTCTATCCATTCCCGGAGAAGCAGCTGCAGGCGCTTACAGCTCACTACCCAGCGGATGCCGAATGGGTGTGGGTGCAGGAGGAGCCGCTCAACATGGGTGCTGCCACCTTTGTGAAGCAGCAGCTGGGCGACTGTCGTCTGCACCTCATCGGCCGGCCTGTCAGTGGTGTCACTGCCGAAGGGTTGACGGCGCAACATAAGATCAACCAGGCCCAGATCATCCAGCAGGCTATCGACACCACATCCCGTTGATGCAACTCTCAATCTATATCAATCGAAGTAAAACCGAGTCAATCTCATTCAATCAGAAATGCAATGTCAAAAGTAGAGATCAAAATACCAAGTCCCGGAGAATCGATCACCCATGTAGAGCTTACGCGCTGGCTGGTAACCGACGGATCGGTGGTAAGAAAGAACAGTGAGATCGCTGAGCTGGAGTCGGAGAAGGCAACGCTGATGCTGGTGGCCGATGAATCAGGAAAAATAACCTTCAATGCTCCCGAGGGGGAGATGCTGGAGGTGGGCTCGGTGGCTTGTGTGATTGATACCTCGGTGCAGCCGGAGGAGACAAATGATGAACCGCACAGTGATTCACCGGCATTGGGAGGTGATGGCCCGACGGATAAAGCAGCTCCGGTGTCGGAAGAAAAGGGTGCAGCAAAAGAGAAGGTGTCTGCTGCAACTCCCGGCGACTCCGGGTATGAACAGGTGAAAGTGACGCCGCTGGCAGCGAAGATAATGGAGGAGAACGGTTTGTCGGTTAAAGATGTGATTCAGGGACTGCGCCGCCTCAGAGGAGAGGATGTGGAGGCGGTGATGGCCTCGGGTGGCAGAACCCCTCCTGCGGGTTTGCGGCAGCCGGTCAGCAGGGAGAGCCGCAGCGAGCGGATGAGCTCACTACGCAGGAAGCTGAGCGAACGGCTTGTGTCAGTGAAGAACGAGACCGCAATGCTCACCACCTTCAACGAGGTGGACATGAAACCGATAATGGATCTGCGGAAGCGCTATCAGAACCAGTTCGTGGAGAAGCATGGCATCAAGCTGGGGATGATGTCTTTCTTCCTGAAAGCATGTGCCGTTGCCCTTCGGGAGTATCCCAATGTGAATGCCATGATGGATGGTGAGAAGCTGGTGGCCTTCGACTATGCCGATATCTCGGTAGCGGTGAGCGCTCCCAAGGGGCTGATGGTGCCGGTGATCCGCAATGTAGAGAGCCTCACGCTGGCAGAGATTGAAAAAGCCATTGCAGTGGTGGCTGAGAAGGCACGCAACGGGAAGCTATCGATACCGGAGATGAGCGGCGGCACCTTCACCGTGACCAACGGTGGTGTGTTCGGATCGATGATGTCGACACCGATCATTAACCCCCCGCAGTCGGCCATCCTTGGGATGCACAATATTCTTGAGCGGCCGGTGGCCATAGAGGGTCAGGTGGTGATCCGCCCGATGATGTATGTGGCGTTGTCGTACGATCACCGTGTGATCGACGGCAAGGATTCAGTCGGTTTCCTGGTGCGTGTGAAGCGGCTGCTGGAGACCCCTCTGGAGTTGCTGTTCAGCGGCAGCAGCGGAGAGAAAGCCCTGTTGGATCTTTGATCCGCTGTATCTAAGGAGTTCAAGGTCTGTGTGTTGCGTATTCTGCAACGTATTCGACTGACAATGTTTTGTGACCCCTGTTTGCCTCAATAATTTAATCTGACCTGCCTACGATGGTGAATCGGGCAAACTTGAGCAGCAGCTGTTTTTTTCCTGCCGATTCAAACTCCACGAAAGCACGACGATCACTGCCACCCATCTCAATGGTGGTGACTACACCGCGTCCAAACCGTTCATGCTCGATGACATCACCTTCCTGCAACTCTTTTGCCTCTTTTGAGAGAGGGATGGAGGATTGTGTCTGTTGAAGGGGCACTGTTTTTTTTGGGGGGGTGATGCTTTGTTGTTTTTCAAGCCGCTGCTCCCGCATCGATCCCCAGAAATCATCCGCTTCTGCCGTGCGGGCCATGCCGGAGGATGTCTGCTTGTCCATGTTGAGATAGGCCGTATCGATATCTTTCAGAAAGCGGCTCTCCCGTGCCGGGTTGGTTTGTCCGTTGCGAAAGCGGCTTCTGGCATAGGTGATGGTACATGACTCCCTGGCGCGCGTGAGGGCGACATAAAAGAGACGCCGTTCCTCTTCGAGCCCCCGCATCTCGGAGCGGGCCATCGAGGAGGGAAAAAGATCCTCCTCCATCCCCACCACGAAGACGTGGCCGAACTCGAGTCCCTTGGCGGAGTGAACCGTCATCAGGGTTACCTTCTCGTTATCCGCCTCGCGATCGGTATCCTGGTCGGTGAGCAATGAGACCTCAGAGAGAAAGTCGGTCAGCCGGTTCTGTTCCTCCCCCTGTTCCTGCCGTGTGGTGACAAACTCATTCATGGCGTTGAGCAGCTCCTGGATGTTCTGGGTGCGGCTCATACCCTCCGGGGTCATATCTTCGTATGCCTCGGCAGCGATGCCACTCTTGCGAACCACCTCCTGTGCCAGTTCAAAAGCGTTTAGGTTCTCGTTCTGTTCGATGAATCCGCTGATAAGTGCATTGAATGCTTCGATCTTTCGTGCGGTGCCGGCATGCACATCGAGTGAGAACGCTCCTGGTGTTGCCACCACCTGCCAAAGGCTGACCTGTTGTTGTTGTGCCGCGTGGGAGATCTTACTGACCGTCACATCGCCGATCCCACGGGATGGGTAGTTGATAATGCGACGGAATGCCTCCTCGTCGTACGGGTTGACGATCAGACGGAAGTAGCTGATCACATCCTTGATCTCTTTTCGCTGGTAGAAAGAGAGTCCCCCGTAGATACGGTAGGGGATGTTGTTCTTGCGCAGCGACTCCTCGAAGATGCGCGACTGTGCGTTGGTACGGTAGAGGATGGCGAAATCACTGTAGGGGACATGCTTCTCGAGCCGCATCCGGCTGATCTTGTTGGCAACGATCAGCCCCTCTTCAAAGTCGGAGAAGGCACTCTTCACCTCGATCTTCTCCCCCACATCGTTGGTGGAGAAGACCTCCTTGAAGATCTGTTCACTGTTTTTCTTGATGAGGCTGTTGGCCGCGTTCACGATGTTCTGCGTGGATCGGTAGTTCTGCTCCAGCTTGAAGACCTGTGTCTCGGGGTAGTTGGATCTGAATTTCAGGATGTTATCGATGTTGGCCCCGCGAAAGGAGTAGATGCTCTGGGCATCGTCACCCACCACGCATACGCGATGGTGCTTGTCGGCCAGCTGCTTCACGATGAGGTGCTGAGCAAAGTTGGTATCCTGGTACTCATCCACCAGGATAAACTGAAACTGGTTGCGGTATCGCTCCAGGATATCGGCATGATCGCGGAAGAGGATGTTGGTATACATCAGCAGGTCGTCGAAGTCCATGCTGTTGGCTGAACGCAGTCGTTGCTGGTAGCGGCTGTATATCTCACTGATGGCCGGTCGGCGTGCCTGCCGGTCATAGTCCTGAAGCTCACCGTTGGAGGCATACATGGCAGGGGTGAACAGACTGTTCTTCGCCCTCGAGATCTGGTTGTGCACCCCTCCCGGTCTGTACTGCTTGTCGTCGAGCTCCATCTCCCGTATGATCAGCTTGATCAGATTCTTGGAGTCGGAGGCATCGAAGATGGTGAAATTGGACTGGAAGCCGATGGCTTCCGCTTCGTTGCGCAGGATGCGTGAGAAGATGGCGTGGAAGGTACCCATCCATAGGCGTCGGGCCTGTTTTTCTCCCACCAGTTCAGCGATACGGTTTTTCATCTCTCTGGCTGCCTTGTTGGTGAAGGTGAGTGCCAGGAGGTAGTAGGGTGGGAGACCCTGCTCCAGGAGCCAGGCGATCTTATAGGTGAGTACGCGTGTTTTTCCCGAGCCTGCACCGGCGATCACCAGCGAGGGTCCGTCGCAAAACTCCACGGCGGCCCGCTGTGCCTCGTTCAGGTTGTCGAGGAATGACGCTTTTTTGTTATCTTCTCTCTTCGATTGCATGGGTACAAAAATACCACTTTTTATGATGACTACGACAAAAAAAACCGCTCTCGATTGAGAGCGGTCCTGTAATTTTGAGCTATGCAACAATTATCTGAAGGTGTAACGGAAGCTGAGTGCGAAGCCGCTGTACCAGTAATCGTTATAGTTGTTAGTGAAGTTTATCGACGGTTTCCAGTCGAGAGAGGCCGTGAAGGGTGCACTGGGGAAAATATACTCCAGACCGGCAATTACATCTGCACCCAACAGGAGGGCACCATCATAATTGTCTCTGTTCTTGTGGATACCACCCAGGTGGGCACCGATACCGAGATACCAGTCCAGGTTGGGTGCACCTGCTACCGGCTGCTGGTATTCGTAAAGACCGGTCAGCTGGAAGTGGCGGGGAGACGCGGAAAGGATGAACTCGGCTGCACTGGCCGGTGCGAAGAATTTCTTCAGGGTAAGACCGTTGTCATAACCCAGGCGCACACCAAATGCGGAGTTGTAACTTTGTGCATGGATTGTAGTTGTGAAAGCAGTGATAAGAAGCGCTGCAAAAAAGATTTTTTTCAGTTTCATAAGTTGTTGTTTTAAATGAATAATTGTCAATTCTCTATTAGTTCCTGAATTGGATCTCTTGAAGGAATAACAATCCACCATTCTATTTGTTTAACATCGATTTAAAAAACTGGATGTTCGCGCTTCACTCATGTAGTTGCCTTTCGGTAGCATTCCCTACAGAGAGGCTGGTACTCTTCGGTCTCCCCCAGCATGATCTGGCGATCGTTCTTCACCAGCCGGTGGGAGTAGCTCGCCAGACTGCCGCAGCGCACGCAGATGGCGTGTACCTTGATCACGTCGTCGGCAATAGCACAGAGTCCGGGGATCGGTCCGAAGGGGACACGCCGGAAATCCATGTCGAGACCGGCGATGATCACCCGCACTCCCTGGTCGGCCAGTTGTTGGCAGACGCCAATCAGTCCCTCGTCGAAGAACTGGGCTTCGTCAATGCCCACCACCTCCACGCCGGAGGAGAGGAGCATGATGTTGCTGGAATGTTCCACGGGTGTAGAGAGTATGGCGTTACGGTCGTGCGACACCACTTCTTCCTGTGAGTAGCGGGTGTCGAGTGCCGGTTTGAAGATCTCTACCTTCTGGCGGGCAATGCGTGCGCGACGCAATCGGCGCAGCAGTTCTTCTGTTTTGCCGGAAAACATGGATCCGCAGATCACCTCGATGCGTCCGGTACGCAGTGTTTCGTTGTGGTTTAATTCGTTGTACATGCCTGTGGGGTAGGGTGCTTCCTGAGTTGCTGAAAGTCTGTTATCCTCAGCTGTTCCCGGGAGATTGATTATTTTCCTTTTACAATTTTCCTGATTTCGTTCAGTTTATTGAGGGCTTCGAGGGGCGTCAGATTGTTGACGTCGAGATTGAGTATCTCATCGCGCACCTGACTCAGAATCGGGTCGTCGAGCTGGAAGAAGCTGAGCTGGTACCCTTCACGTTTGCCGATGAAGTCGTTGATCGGTTTGCTGATCCCTTCTTTCCGGCCGTTCGACTCCATCTCGCCCAGGATAGCGTCTGCGCGGCGGGTGATGCTCTGAGGCATCCCCGCCATGCGGGCTACGTGTATCCCGAAGCTATGCTCGCTGCCACCGGGTTTCAACTTGCGGAGAAAGATCACCCTGTTATCAATCTCCTTCACTGCCACGTTGTAGTTCTTGATCCGTTTGAACGATTTCTCCATCT
>CAZBFS010000011.1:0-21639 GCA_964491215.1 uncultured Proteiniphilum sp. | reverse complement strand
CTTTTTTTAATAATAAAAAGTCAATTGCTGACAGAAAGGAATCTATCGCTTTATTAGTTTGTTTTATAATAAATAATTTAATTCTGAGCATCTTCTTTAAGTATGGAATGGATTTTGATTACTATAACGAATTATCATTGTTTTGCTCATCATTAAGTGTTTTACTCTATTTGATCACCAAATATACGCTAACAAGAGGCAATGTTAATCATATATAGTAACTCAGTTCAGAATTGTGATAACAAAATCGATTAAATGGTGATAAGCGTAAAACACCTCCACATATTGAACGTTGTTTTCTTCCAGAAAACAATTTGACAGACATCACCTTAGTTCATTGTCAATATCATCTTATGATCAGCGGCCAGTCTGCGCATGTTGAGGATGGCATAGCGCATGCGGCCCAGTGCCGTGTTGATGCTCACCCCGGTCAGGTCTGCAATCTCCCTGAAGCTTAGATCCGCATAATAGCGCATCTCCACCACCTCGCGTTGCGTGTCGGGCAGGTGCTCCACCAGTTTTTTCACATCGCTATAGACCTGATTTCTGACCCATTCACCTTCCACGTTCTCTTCGCATAAAGAAGGGTTGTTCAGCAGATCTATGCCCCATTCGTCGTTTGAAAGGGTCTTTTCATTTTTCTTCTGCCGGAAATAGTCGATCATCAGGTTATGAGCAATGCGCATCAACCAGGATCGGAACCGGCCGCTC
Organism: uncultured Proteiniphilum sp.; assembly: GCA_964491215.1. Taxonomy (GTDB): domain Bacteria; phylum Bacteroidota; class Bacteroidia; order Bacteroidales; family Dysgonomonadaceae; genus Proteiniphilum. The sequence continues at coordinate 20,928 of CAZBFS010000011.1, read as the reverse complement.
TCGATGTAGCGGCCCTGCCGGATGGTGGTGATTGCCTTGCAGAAGGTATCCTGAAAGATATCATCCGCGAGGTTTTTATTTCGAACGGTGTAGAGGATGTAGACGTAGAGAACCTGCTGGTGTCTGCCCAGTAACAGATCAAACGCTTCGTTGTTGCCGCCGGCATACAAAACAACCAACTCCTCATCGGTCATTGTGCTGAGAATATCCATAGCTTTACTGCTTCAATTGTTATGTGCAATGTTCGGAGTAAAGTGGACCTATAGGCAATCGATTTTAGCGTTTGTTGTAGTTCGGTAACAAAGTAAAAGAAAATAATGAGACCGACCAACTCCGAAAAGTTAAATGAGTAACGGAACAGCTGAGATCATATGCCAATCATCGATCTTTTGGTTAATTTAACTGTCCGTATGCAGCGTATTGTGCCCTGATTACATCTTTATTGTATAACATTCATGTGAAAAACGAATAATGAATCTACCCCTATGAAACATCTTGTACCATTTACGGCACTCTGTCTAACATTGCTCCTCCTGTCATGTGATAAGATTGACTCTGACTTAACCGGAAAGTGGCAATTAAACGAAACCTATTATCTGATCACGCCCAATCAGGAACTCACTTTTTACAATCCATTCGGTGAACCCTGGCAAGGTGAAATCAGCATCAATGACTCCCCTCTTGATGTTTCCTCTTTTACCTACTATTTCGACAATTCATGGCCAGGTAATCTGTTTGCGTCGGAAGAAGTAAGCTTCAAATTCTCAGGGCCTAAATTACTTATTGAATACAATGGTGAATTGTACGAGCTGGAGATCAACAGCTTTGACATTGAAACCGGGATATTCAAAGCCGAAGGGACTGCAACAGGGATTTTCAACACTGTTGGACAATCAATTCAGGTAAAGATTGATGCCACCATGCCAAAAATGAACCTGAATCAGGGTGAACAGATCCGGGTGAAGGATAGCTACTTCAATATGCTCTACCGCAAGCTACGGCTCCATACAAACGGCAAGATGGAGACTGACTTTCTGATTGGTGATATCATGGATCAGATCTCAGGACGGTGGAGCGTGAAGAACAATCATGTGACCCTCTCGCCAGAGAAAGAGAGTGAAAGTGTTTACCGATATTCCATCAATGGGAATCATCTTCAATTATCCCGGGAGGTAGGATCTGACATTGCATCTCTGCCATCAAACCTATCTCCTTACAGAGACAAACTTGAGAAGATCATCTTTTACGCTGACTACACCCGGGAATAAGGATGCGCAGGGTAATCCCCGGATCTGAACTGTTTTTCCGGTTCTTACAAAGTTTATTACCTTTGTAAATAGAGTTTTCATCCCAAAAGCGCCAATTCTCATGAGACATCTGTATCTTCCGTTGCTATTGCTCTTCATTTGCTCAACACTCCATGCGCAGGATATCCCGGTGAAGCAGGACAGCCTCAAAATGGAGACTGGCAGATCAACAAAACAGCCCATTGACTCACTGACGTTCAATCGTAATGAAATGGTGCCGCTACGGTTGCCACGTCTCAACCCAATAGAGAACATGGAGCCGCAGTTCACCCCCTATCAGCGCCACAGTGTCAGCATCAACAGAGAGAGGGGCCGCTCTCTGCTGCCACCCATACACTGGTCCGGCGCGGCTACCGACCTGATCAACTCCAAAAGCCGCACCGCTGTAGCCATGATGCAGCCTGCACCCAAGCTGCTGCTCTACAACTCCCTCACACTGGGGTTGGTGGAAACACCATACTTTGGTAAGGCCAACTACTACAACCTGAGCGCTGGTGCACACTACCTGATATCCCCACAACTTACCCTTGGAGCCAGTGGCAGCTATCACTCCGATTTCGGTGTCCTCCCGCACTGGAGCACAGGTCTGGATGCGAGCTACCAGATCAACAGGAACCTGATGATCGATGGTGGTCTCACCTATATGCAAACGGCAGGCAACATATTCATGCTCAATCAATCGGCTGTAATGATGGACCTCCATGGTCGTTATCGCCTGAACGACGACTGGTTTCTGAACGGTTATGGTGGGATGCCTGTGATGCAGCAGAACAACCGTCCCGCAGCACCTATGATGCCGGTGATGAATACCCCCTACTATGGCGGTTCAGTGGAGCACTGGTTCAATTCCACCACCGGTGTGGAGGCGGGTGTGATCTGGATGCGCGATATGTTCAGCGGCAAGATGCGTCCACAGCCCAAGTTGGAGCTGCTCTTCAGGCCTGGCAGATAGAATGGGACGAAGAAGATAGACAAAAATAAAGGGACCCGATAGAGAGTCCCTTTTTCTTGCATCATCATACTGACACTTATTCTTCGGCAACGACCGGCTTGTAGTAGGCCATATCTTCAATGTCCGAGCGGGTGATGAAGTTGTAGTTCTTCAGCACCTCAATCTCTCCGTAGTGGATATAGACCTCAGTGCTGCGACGGAACAAAGCAGCATCCTTGTTGGCATCCTGCAGCAACAGATGTCCCATCACCAGATGTCCTGCACACTCCACCAGCCGACGAGCGTGAAAATCGAGATAATCCTCATCTTTTGGGCTGTTGACCAGATCGACCATCTTCTCGTACATCTCAGCCATACTCTTCAGCACCCGTTTCAACTGCTCCAGTTCGGGTGTCACCGGCATCGCTTCATACTCTCTGATGCGCTGCAGGTAGGTACCGGTGGTGACATGACGGATGGCGGCTATCACCTGTAACTGTGTCGTTCCTTCATAGATATTAGTGATGCGGGCATCACGGTAGAGCCGTTCACACTTGTAGTCCTTCATGTAACCGGAGCCGCCGTGCACCTGGATGGCATCGTAGGCGTTCTGATTGGCATACTCGCTGCTCATCGCCTTGCCCAGCGGTGTGAAGGCATCGGCCAGACGGGAGTAGCGTTTCATCTCATTCCGCTCATCGGGAGTCAGCTTACGTTCGCGGCTGATATCCTCTAATGTCTTGTACATGTCAACGAAGCGACAGGTCTCGTAGAGCATGGTGCGGGCCGCATCGGTCTTGGCACGCATGTTGGCCAGCATCTCATAAACCGGTGGGAACTCGATGATCGCCTTCCCAAACTGGCGGCGTTCCAGCGCATAGCTGTAAGCCTCTCGTGTAGCAGCCTCACAGAGGCCCACCGATTGGGCGATGATGCCGAGGCGGGCACCATTCATCAGTGACATCACATACTTGATCAGACCCATGCGGCGAGAGCCCACCAGTTCCGCCTTGGCGTTCTTGAATACCAGCTCGCAGGTGGGGGCGCCCTTTATTCCCATCTTGTTCTCGATGCGTCGTACGTTCACGCCGCCGTTCTTCTTGTCGTAGACAAACATGGAGAGGCCACGGGCATCCCTGGTGCCTTCCTCCGAGCGGGCCAACACCAGGTGGATGTCGGCATCACCGTTAGTGATGAAACGCTTCACCCCGTTCAGGTACCACTGTTTCTCCTCCTCGTTGTAACTGGCCTTGAGCATCACCGCCTGCAAGTCGGAACCCGCATCCGGCTCAGTGAGGTCCATCGACATGGTCTCTCCCTGCACGATGCGGGGCAGGAAACGCTCTTTTTGTTCCTCGTCGGCAAACTCATAAATGGTTTCGCCGCAGTCCTGCAGCATCCAGATGTTCTGGAAGCTGGCATCGGCACGGCTCACGATATCGGCGCTCATCATGTAGGGCACCATCGGGAAGTTGAGACCGCCATACCTGCGGCTCAGTCCCATCCCCATCAGCTCCGCTTTGTTAAGCGCGTCGAGGTTCTGCCGGGTGGGGGCAGCATAGGTCACCCTTCCATTCTCTACGGTAGGTCCGCAGTGGTCTACCTCCTCGGCATTGGGTTCAATGATATCGGCACAGATCTCGCCCACCACTTCCAGCACCTTGTCGTAACTGTCCATGGCATCCTCGAAGTCCATCGGGGCATAGTCATATCTCTCCTTGTCTGCGTAGTTTCTCTCTTTCAGTTCGACGATCCTCTTCATCAGCGGATGATCCAGATAGTGACGGAACTGCGGTGTATCGGTATAAAAGTTGGCCATAATCGTTGTCTACTTGGTATTTTTCCTGTAATATTTGATCATCCTGGGGATCACCGTTTCGATATCTCCCGTGATGACGTAATCGGCGATGGTGTTGATGGGCGCGTTGGGATCGTTGTTCACTGAGATGATCAGCGAGCTCTCCTGCATGCCGGCGATGTGCTGTATCTGTCCCGAGATGCCGCAGGCGATATAGAGCTTGGGTCGTACGGTGACACCGGTCTGTCCGATCTGACGCTCATGACCGGCGAAGCCGGCATCGACGGCGGCACGGGAGGCACCCACCTCGGCACCCAGCACATCGGCTAACTGATAGAGCAGTTCGAAGTTCTCCTTCGATCCGACTCCATAGCCACCGGAGACAATGATGGGCGCATTTTTGATGTTCACCTTCGATTTCTCGATGTGACGATCGATGATGGCCACCACGAAATCCTCCTCCTTCACGAAGTCGGACACCAGATGCTCCACCACCTCTCCCCTGTAATGGGGATCGAGAATCTCCTTTTTCATCACACCCTCGCGCACGGTGGCCATCTGTGGCCGGTGATCGGGGTTGATGATCCATGCCACGATGTTACCACCGAAAGCGGGCCGGATCTGATAGAGCAGGTTCTCATATATCTTCCCTGCCTTCTTGTCTTCGTGATCGCCTATCTCGAGCGAGGTACAGTCGGCAGTCAACCCGCTGCCCAACGCTGAGGAGACACGTGGCCCCAGGTCGCGGCCGATGATGGTGGCACCCATCAGACAGATCTGTGGTTTCTCCTGTTTGAACAGCTCCACCAGAATGGAGGTATGTGGCAATGTGGTGTATGGCGACAAGCGTTTATCTCTGAAGATGTGCAGTCTGTCCACACCATAGGGAAACACCTGTTCCGATACTTCGTCGGCGTGCGCCGTAGCAGCAATGGCTTCCAGGCGGCATCCCAGCTGTGTAGCCAATGATCGTCCCTTGGTAAGGAGCTCCTGGCTTACCTCGGCCACCCTACCCTCTTCTATTTCCAGATATACAAATATATTGTTCATGATCAATGTGGTTTTGTGTTAACCAATGGTGTGATTTGTGATCAGCTCCCTCATCAGCTCGTCGATCTCGGCATCACTACCGGTAAACTGTCTGCTCTCCTTGGCCTGAAAGACCACGTTCTCAATCTTCTTCACCTTGGTGGGTGAACCGGATAGACCGCACTGCTGCGGGTCGGCTTCCACATCGGCCACGCTCCACTCAGTGAGGTTCAGATAAGGACGGCTGCTGTAGATATCGATGTAGTCGATATGCTCCACCTGACGTTCGGTGATGGTCTTCGCATGTTTGTACTTCTGCAGCAGCTTGGCGTTACGTGGTCGGCAGGGGGCTGCCGAACCGTTTACGGTGATCACTGCAGGTAGGGGACATTCCACCACCTCCACGCCATGTTCCAGTCGCCGTTTCACCCTGATCAGTCGCCCTTTCACCTCTTCAATAGCCTCGGCATAAGTGATCTGCGGGATTCCCAGCTTCTCGGCGATCTGAGGTCCCACCTGAGCGGTGTCGCCGTCAATGGCCTGTCGTCCGGAGATGATGATGTCGTAGCTTGCTATCTTACGTACCGCCATGGAGAGGGCGTAGGAGGTGGCAAGCGTATCGGCACCGGCAAAAGCCCTGTCGGTGAGCAGCACCCCGTCGTCGGCTCCGCGGAAGAGTCCCTCGCGCAGGATCTCGGCAGCTCTGCCCGGACCCATGGTGAGAACAGTTATTCTGGTTCCCGGATTTTGGTCTTTGATCAGCAGTGCCTGCTCCAGTGCATTCAGGTCCTCAGGATTAAAGATGGCGGCCAGTGCCGCCCTGTTTACTGTTCCGTCGGCTTTCATTGCATCTTTCCCCACGTTGCGTGTATCGGGAACTTGCTTCGCCAACACAATAATGTTAAATGCCATGTTCTTCAATTATTACGATAGTGTTTGTTTTAAAGAGAGTGGCAAATATACACAAAAATGAGTAAAGTGTGCTGTTTTCTGCTCATTTTTCAGAAATAAAAAAAATGTTACCGGTCATTAAACCCAGGTCAGGTTTCATAGTCAGAGATTAGCAAAAGATGCTATTCCCTAAAACATATCTGATAGATAAATGTTAATAATGCAGATGCTAATCACAAAAAACACATCTTTGTCTTCAGCCACCTCAGTGGAATAGCTGGATGCAATTTCAGGTGTAAAAATTGAAGTACGTATGAAACATTTCACACTTTTTCTGACTCTCATATCCCTCTTGATACTTGGCGGCTGTTCAGGAATCAAATATCTTACTGTAGAAACCAGGGAGCCGGCTCAGGTTGCGTTACCATCGGATGTGTTGTCGATAGCTATTGTCAACAATGTGATCACGCAACCCGATGATGTAGGCCACACCATTCAGCGCATCGGACATACAACAAGTGACAAGACAAAAGCATCATCCGACAGCATCGCAATTTACTACACGGAGGCACTTACCCAGTTCCTGGAAGAGGAAGATTACTTTCATCGTCTGCACTTTATAGCAGGTGGTCTGCGGAACGACAGCAATTTTTTCAGAGATGAACCGTTGACCCCGGAAAAAATGAACGAGATAAGGAGAGAGACAGGTGCCCATGCCGTTGTTTCTCTCGACAAGCTGATTCTTGAAACCCACACAAGGGAGCATTACCGCCAGCAGGGATATAGCTACGGTCAGTTGACCGGCAGGATAGTGTCGCTGATCCGGGTCTATCTCCCCACCATGGAGGGTAAGATCCCGGCGGTGCACTATAGTGACAGCCTAAAATGGGAAGGATTTGATATCCGTGACGACAGGGCTTATGCCGAGTTAATGCTTCCATCGCGTGAAGAAGCGATGAAGCAACTGGCCGTGCGGGCGGCTGAGAAGATGACATATGTCTTTGCACCGCACTGGGAGATGCAAGACAGGTGGTATTACACGTTGTTCTCCTCTTTGATGAGAGAAGGTGAAACCTATGCAAAAGCTGCGGACTGGCAGCGTGCCATTGATAAATGGGAGAGCTTTTACAACAGAAGTTCCAAAAAGATTGATCGCGCGAAAGCGGCCAATAACATTGCGTTAGCCTATGAGATGTTGGATGAGATGCAACAATCGCTTGAGTGGGCCACACGAGCCAATGAACTTTTTGTGGAATCCACCTCTCCCAACTCACTTGAACGGAGGAGGTCTCTTTTGTACAAGAATGAAATCTCCCGTCGGCTGAACACACACAACCAGATCAACATGAACGAGATGTGATCATACAAGCATTACAGGAACATATTAGAGCATATAAGAGAGGTTTCATCCTCTCTTTTTCGTTTATTTATTCCCCCGAAATAAAAAAAACGGAATAAACCACATTAATTTTCAAAAAAAAGATTACCTTTGCAACAGAATCTTCAACAGTACATTGACTCACTACTGTTATTCATTAGCTTTTATTTTCAAATTATATATATCCCGTCGTTTTGCTAAGGAAAGAGATGGATTATCTGTATCCATTGTGCAAATCAGACACGATTCTTTACAACATTTCATACAAAAACCATAACGAATTTTTTTTTAATCCAAATGGCTTATAATATCATTGAGCTCAATGAAAAGCTCACAACCGAATTGCGGGTTCTTGCCAAAGAGATGGGTATCAGACGCCCTGACGCATACAAAAAAGAGGAACTGATTTACAAGATCCTGGATGAACAGGCAATTGCCGAAACCAAGAAATTGGGTCCCGATCCGGGTCCCAAACAGAGCAGCAACGGAAGGAAACGTTCCGATAACAGCCGAAACCAGAAGAACAGATCTGCCGACAGAAAAACCGGCACTGTTGCCAAAGGCTCCTCTCCTCAGCAAAAGTCACACCCCTCGAAAGAATCAGTGGTGACTCAACCCAAACAGGCTGATCAGAATACGCAGTCGAAGCAGAAAGCTCAAAAAACACAGTCGAAACAGACTGAACAAAAAACGCAGCCCAAAGCCGCGGAAAAACCGCTATCTGCTGAAAAACCGACCCAGTCTGATAAGCCGAGGTTGATCAAAAAAGAGGAGGTTGCAGTCAAAAAAACTGAAGAGCCAAGACTGGATGTTCAGCCCGCTGAAAACGCGCAAATCACTGTTCCTGCCCCGGCAGAGACAATGAATCCGGTGAAAGCTGTTGCAACGGCTGTTAGCACCGAAAATAAAGAAGAAACAGCGTCACCCGCACAGGCAAAAGCAGCTGCGAAACCAACCCAACTGGTCTTCCGCTCTTCCAAGCATCGCAACGAGGAGAAAAAGAGTGCTCCGGCACCTGTGACCCTGCCGCCGGTGGTAGCCGAAGATCCCACGGTGGAGGTGGCTGCACCCGTTGATAAAGAGACACCCGTCTCCGGTGGTAAGATGTCGCTGCAGGATCTGATTGCTCCATCACCACTACAATCCAAGCAACAGGGTCCCCAGGGTAAGGGACACAATCAGGGACAACCTCAGCAGCAAAGGGAACAGCATAAAGAGAAGGAACCTGTATACGATTTCGACGGTATACTCACTGCTACAGGGGTATTGGAGATCATGCCCGATGGCTATGGCTTTCTTCGTTCCTCCGACTACAACTACATGTCCTCACCCGATGATATATATGTATCCCAATCGCAAATCCGCCTCTTCGGACTCAAAACAGGTGATGTGGTGGAAGGTCCTATACGTCCACCCAAGGAAGGTGAAAAGTTCTTCCCGCTAGTGAAGGTGGACAACATCAACGGCCGCAATCCGGACGATGTACGCGACCGGGTGCCATTCGACCACCTCAAACCGCTCTTCCCCGATGAGAAGTTCAACCTCACCAAAGGTCATAACGACAACCTCTCCTGTCGCGTGGTAGATATGTTTTCTCCCATCGGCAAGGGACAACGTGGTCTGATCGTGGCACAGCCCAAGACAGGTAAGACGATGCTGCTTAAAGATATAGCAAACGCCATTGCCGACAACCACCCGGATGTATACATGATCATCCTGCTCATCGACGAGCGTCCCGAGGAGGTAACAGACATGGAGCGTAGCGTGAACGCTGAGGTGATTGCCTCCACGTTCGATGAACCTGCCGACCGTCACGTGAAGATCGCTGAGATCGTGCTGAACAAGGCACGTCGTCTGGTGGAGTGTGGTCACGACGTGGTGATCCTGCTCGACTCCATCACCCGTCTGGCGCGTGCCTACAATACCGTGCAGCCTGCTTCAGGCAAGGTCCTCTCGGGGGGTGTGGATGCCAATGCTCTGCACAAACCGAAGCGTTTCTTCGGTGCCGCCCGCAACATTGAAAATGGTGGTTCACTCACCATCATCGCCACGGCACTCACCGATACCGGATCAAAGATGGATGATGTGATCTTCGAGGAGTTCAAGGGTACCGGCAATATGGAGCTGCAGCTCGACCGGAGACTCTCCAACAAACGAATCTTCCCATCGGTCGACATCATTGCCTCCAGCACGCGTCGCGACGACCTGCTTCTCTCTGAGGAGACCCTCAACCGCATGTGGGTGCTTCGTAACTTCCTCTCCGACATGAACTCGGTTGAGGCAATGGAGTTCCTACTGAACCGCATAAGGCGTACCTCCAGCAACGAGGAGTTTCTGGTCTCAATGAACGACTGACACCAACGCTACTTCACTCCGTATCTGCGGAGATGTATATGAACACAAACGGAACGCAGCGGTCACTTTTCAGTGCCGCTGCGTTTTTTTAACCCAAATACTGTCACAAAAATATCTCATCAATCAGGTGATGTCATAACCATATCGCGTCGGGATAGGTCACATCCTCGAGGAAGAGAGCATGACCCGGCACCGAGTCACCCGCCACATTACGGTCTCTGGCTTCGATGATCCGGCGTAAGCCACGTTCGTCGAGCCGTCCCCTGCCCACTTCGAGCAGGGTGCCGGTAATGGCACGCACCATGTTGCGCAGAAACCGGTCGGCGGTGATGGTAAAGATATAGTGATCCCCCTTCCTTATCCATCGTGCATCCGTTATCCGACAATTGTTGGTCTTCACGTCGGTATGTAGCTTGCTGAAGCTGGTGAAGTCATCATACTCCTTCAGCACCTCACACAGGGCATTCATCTTCTCCATATCGGGAGCAAAATGAACCCTATAGGTCAATCCAAGAAAGAATGGATCCTTGCGGGTGGTGAGGTGGTAGCTGTAGGTGCGTGAGAGGGCACTGAAGCGTGCATGTGCATCAGCTACTACCGGACGGATCTCCTGTAGAGCGATGTCTCTGGGCAGGAAGTTGTTGAGCTTGTGCACCAGGTCTGCCTCCACAAATGGATCACCTTCCCAGTCGAAGTGAGCAATCATCTTGCGGGCATGCACGCCGGCATCGGTCCTGCCGGCTCCGGTAATCACTGTCTCACTGCGTAGGATAACTGACAGGGAATCCTGCAGTACCTGCTGAACACTTGTTCCGTTGGGTTGTACTTGCCAGCCCACGTAGTTCCTGCCGTTATATGAAAGGGTGATAAAAAAGCGCGGCATTGTCTGTCTTGGATGAAACGATGATTACTTCAGTATGTAAAAGTGGTTTTTTTGCTCCCTTGCAGTAGCTGTCAGTCCCAGCGGTCGCTCTTTGGTCCTGGTTACATGGGCGATATAAAACTCATCCTTGATGACTCTTTCTGTTTGATCCTTTTCGTTCACGATGGTGAGGTAGCTCCGAAAAACCAGCGGAGAATCATCTTTCGTAAACTGAGCTGTCCTGACAATTGAAACACCAATGTATCCCTTTTCAAACGAAGATTTGGGTATCTTATTCAGATTAAAAAACTGTGATATTGCAATGGGAGTATAACTGGTCTTCTCACCGGGCGGGATAAACAACCTCTCGTTTGGAAGTTCTACCTTCCCGCTGATGGATGCTATAGAATAGTTGGGAACGTGTTGACTGGTGACGCTTCCGCTGATATTTCCACGGTTGACATCCTGATACACTTTATCTTCCACACTCACCACCGATTTGTTCCAATCCACACTGATCGGATCATCCGAACGATTCTCAATCTGATAGATAAACCCACCGTTTAGCTCACTGAACGAATAGGTTACCACTACATTGCTGTCGTTGTTGATAAAACTGCCATCCTCAGCCTGAACCAATGTATCATCATTTGATTGCACGCTCGAGTAATAATAGGTTGCACAACCTGACAGGGCAAATACCATCAGTAACAAAGAGATAGAATGTTTCATAGCAATTATTTTTTATCCGCTTAATCCCTTTAATCGAATTTTCGTCAGAATCTGCTTTGTGTTGAGCGGGAAATCGCCATCCATCATCCAGGAGTAGTAGCTCGGCTCTTTGGCAAGTACCTCAGTCACAGGCTTACCCCTATGTTTACCGAAGTTGAATACCTCAACCCCCTTGTCATTGTAAATGATCCTGCCGGCAAAATCAACATTGTCGTTAAAGCTGGAATACTCTTTCGAAAGGGCTTCCACATCGTTTATAAGATCGGGATAGCGGTCCAGCTGTGACTTGAGCACCTCGTAGGTGGCACGTGTATCTGCTTCTGCCGAGTGGGCATTCTCCAGTTTCTTATTGCAGTAGAAAGCGTAGGCAGCCTCAAGGGTGCGTTGTTCTTTCTTGTGAAAGATGATCTGCACATCCACAAACTTACGTTTGCTCATGTCAAAGTCAACACCTGCCCGCAGAAACTCCTCCGCCAGCAGCGGCACATCAAAACGGCTTGAGTTGAAGCCGGCCAGATCACACCCCTCCAGCTGATCGGCCAGTGATCGTGCCACCTGTTTGAAGGTGGGGCAATCCTTCACATCCTCGTCGGTGATACCGTGAATAGCAGTAGCTTGTGGCGGGATGGGCATCTCAGGGTTTATGCGGCGCGATTTGATCTCTTCTTTCCCGTTGGGATGAACCTTCAGGAAAGAGATCTCAACGATACGGTCGTGCGTGATATTGATCCCGGTTGTTTCCAGGTCGAAGAAAACGAGTGGGTTCTTGAGGTTTAACTGCATGCTTTGCTGTTTAATCGTTCAACATCATCGGCATCAGGAGCGTCAGCATATCCTCATTCTCTTCCTTCTCTACGGGTAGGATCAATCCTGCACGCGAGGGATCGGAGAGCTCCATCCGCACATCAGATGATGGGATATTGTTGAGGATATCAATCAGGAAAGCAGCCTTGAAACCGATGTTCATCACATTCCCTTCATAGGTGCAGGGGATCATCTCCTCTGCGGCGGTGAGGAAATCGATATCCTGTGCCGATACAACGATCTTGTCTTCCGACAGCTGGAACTTCACCAGGCTGCTGGCCGGATTGGAGAAGACTGCCACGCGTTTGAGCGCGTTAAGCAATGCCAGCCGGTCGAGGATGAATTGATTCGGGTTGTTTTGTGGGATTACAGAATTATAGTTGGGATAACGTCCCTCCACAAAGCGGCATACCATCCTGTAATCGCTCATGGTGATATAGGCATTGTTCTCATCGAAACGGATCTCCACCTTACCGCTCTCCTTGGGTAGAAGTGCTTTGAGCAGGTTTGCAGGCTTCTTGGGCAGGATGAAGGAGGAACGTCCCTCACCTTTCGCTTCGGTGGTGGTAACCCGCACCAGCTTGTGTCCGTCGGATGCCACGAAGGTTACATCATCGGCAGTAATGTCAAAGTAGATACCGTTCATCACGGGACGTAGCTCATCATCGGCCGTAGCGAAGACAGTGCGGTTGATTCCGGAGAAGAGGGTATCTGCTTCCAGTGTAAGCGTCATGAAATCTTCCTTCAGCGGCTTCGGATCGGGATACTCATCACCTTTCAGTCCCACAAAGTTATACTTGCCATTGTGGTAGTAGATAAATACCTCCAGGGTCTCATCGTTGATATCGATGGTCAACGGCTGATCGGGTAGCTCACGCAAGGGGTCAAGCAGGTTACGGGCATTGATTGCCAGGCTTCCCTCCCCTTCGGAGCTGTTCACTTCTACAGTTGTCTCCAGTCGTGTCTCACTGTCGGCAGCCGTGAGTGAGAGGATGTTTCCTTTCAGATCGAGGAGAAAACAATCCAGTATGGGTAGGGTATTCTTGGAGTTGATTACCCTGCTGATGGCTTGCAGATGATTCAACAGTGTTGCGCTTGATACTACAAATTTCATGATGCTATCTTTTTTTGAACAAATATAGGAAATAATCTTGGAGCGGTGTACTTTTTCGGGATAAAATTAACGGTTAGCGATCAGCAGTATGCTTAATATATTTATGTACCTGATAACGTATAAACAGACTAATATTTTCACCTTGAACTTCAAACCTCACAAGCTACCAACGTTATTTTTTGTTGCGGGGATGATGCTCTATGATCTCCTGTCGCAGGAAATGCCGGTCGAGATGGGTGTAGATCTCAGTGGTGGTGATCTTCTCGTGTCCCAGCATCTCCTGGATCACCCGTATGTTGGCGCCTCTCTCCAGCAGATGAGTGGCAAAGGAGTGACGCAGTACGTGGGGACTGATTTTCTTTTGCAGTCCGGCCATTTGTGCATATCGTTTGAGATAATAAAATACGGTGACACGTGAAATGGCTTTTCCACGGGAGCTGACAAAAAGCATCTCCTCTTGTCCCTTTTGTATCGCTATCTGGTTGCGGTATGGCAACCAGTTGCCAATCTTCTTCAATGCTATTTCAGAAATGGGCAGGAGTCGTTGCTTGCTCCCTTTCCCCTCCACCCGTATGAAACCCTCATCGGGGTAGAGATCCGAAAAACGAAGGTTGGTCAGTTCCGAGATCCTCAATCCGCAGCTGTAAAGTGTTTCAATGATGGCATAGTTGCGTGTACCTTCAGCGGTGGAAAGATCAATAACGCCCAGTAGCATGTCGATCTCTTCCAGGGTGAGTACAACAGGCAGCTTCAGACCTGTCTTTGGTGACTCCATCATTTCCGCCGGATTATCCTCACGGTAATGATCCATCAATAAAAAACGAAAGAAGGATTTCATTCCAGAAATGGTGCGGGCTATTGAACGAGGAGCTATTCCGTAATCGTAGAGATCAGCCAGAAGCGTTTCGAGGTGATACTGCTCAATGGTGATGAAGCTAAGATGCTGCTCGTCAACAAAATCGGTCAGCTTCTGCAGATCTCTCATATAGGCGTCAATGGTGTGAGGTGAAAGACCTTTTTCCAGCAGGAGATGACGTCGGTAGGAAGCAATGATAGATGACTGAGTCATTTGTTAATCCTGCGATAACTTTTCCACCAAAACAGTGGCTTCAACCACACTCTCTTTCAACAACTCCATCAACTCATCCCTCTCCTGGTCAGAGAGGTTCTTCTCCCTTTCGAGACGGTACAGCAGAAAAACAACCAGTTTATTGTGCATCATCCGATAGAGCGGAAGCAACTTGTGTGACAGCTGTGAGGCCGCATGCTCATCGCTGTTCGCCAGATGTTCATTCAACAGCAGAATGTTATCAGTGGTCTCGTCGATAAATGATTGCAGGATGGCTTTTGAGACAATTGCATCATCCTTGACGAAATCTATCAGCGCCTCCACACCAATATGTTGATTCGCAACGGAGGCTACCGCTGTTGTCTGCACACTCTCAAGATTTGGCAGATAAGCCAAAATAGTCTCACGCAACTCCTGCAGGGTGAATGGTTTTGCCAGGGAGTCGGTGAAACCGGCATCGCGGAAATCATCGTCTGTTATTTCCGACGTTGCAGTGAGTGCGATCAACGGCACTTCGTTATCCTGTAAGGCTGCCTTCACCTTCTCCATCAGCACAAACCCGTTGGTGTGGGGCATCTGCAAATCGAGGAAGATCATGTCGAAGGAATGATCTTTCAGAAGTGGGATCACCTTCTCCGGATCCTGTTCGGTGACACAATCCATCTTCAACTTCTGTAGCATCTCGGTGATCATCAACAGTTGCACGGTATCGTCATCAACCACCAATACTGATCCTCTCCCGGAAAGGTCTGCCGGCTGTTCATCTGTTATGTTCTCCTCCTCTGAGATGTAGTTTTTCAGTGGCAATCCAATGATAAAGGTGGATCCCTTTCCTTTTTCTGAGACCAGTTCAAGCTCTCCTCCAAGTACATCCACGAATCCTTTGGTGATGGCCAGCCCCAGCCCACTTCCCTCTATCGGTACAGCCTGATCGTCACGGTCAGTGAGTTGTTGAAACTCTCGAAAAATCAGCTTCTGATCAGCTTCGTCAATCCCCTCACCGGTATCGCTAACGCTGAAAATAAACCAATCGGAATATTCCCTTACCTCTTCCTGCATCACCACTGACACCTCACCCCGCATGGTATATTTGACAGCATTGGAAAGAAGATTTCCCATGACTTGTCTGATCACGTAAGGATCACCCAGACGAAAGCTCTTCTCGGGGATCCGGTTTTCTATCGTGTAAGTCAGTTCTTTCTGCAGGGCCAGTGGCCGGAAGCTCTGCACTGTCTCTTCTATCAGGGCATGCAGGTCGAAACGGCTCTCTTTCAGTTGCCACCTTCCCGACTCAATACGATGGTAATCAAGCAATGTGGATACCAGTCGCAGGACATGCTCACCTGAGTTTTTCATGTTGAAAAGAAAACGCTCCCGCTTCTCTGCATCTTCTTCCTCCTCAATCAGCTCCACATATCCCATGATGGAACTCATGGGGGCTTTGATGTCGTGGGAGATGGTAAGCATCAGCTTTTCACGCGCAGCAAGCAGATCAGAGATTCGTTTGTGGGATTGCTCCAGCTCCCTGCGGTATCGTCGGCTTTTATTGAGATCCACTAAAAAGAGAAAACCAAAAAGAAAGGCTATCAGTAATGCCAAAGTGGAGACAACGAGGAGGGTCTGCTGTGCACTGCTGATCGACCTTTGTCGGTCCATCACCAGCTGAATCGATTTGGTTAGCTCCTCCTCTTCCACACTTTTCAACAACCCGTCGATACGGGCGGTCAGCATACGATTAGTATGAGTAAGCACCTCCAGTTGACTAAGAAATTGCAACTCAAACTCTTTGTGACGTTTCAGATCGAGCTTCTCCGATGTTCGAATCTTATTGATCAGCGTGTCTACCATCACCTTGAACTGATTGGCAGTGACCACCGACCGTTTTTCAATCACCAGGGTGGAGTCCTCTGAGGCCACAAACACATCGCGCACCCTGTCCAGAAATCCTTTACGCTGTCCCTTCACCACACTGGTATCGCTTTCCAGAGTATGGGAGGGGTTGAGATTTCTGTCGGTCAGATATCTGGTGATCTCTCTGTTGAGGGAGGGTGGAACATAACTGCTCTCCATCAGGGTTGTGATTTGCGGAGCAATACGCATTGAATCGAGCAGTCCGGCTGCTTTCTCCAGGTTATCCCGTTTCTGAATGATCAGGAGAGTGATGCTGTCCAGTTTTTTGATACGCAACGAGTCGTTACTCATCTGCTTCAGAGAATCAATACCATCTGCGATCTGCGGAACGATCGAATCATATTTCCGGAAATAGGCGGTGGCACTTTCAGCCGTAAACAGATTCTGTTCACTTTCAATCTCATACAACTTGGAAAGAGTGTTGCCAACAATCAACAATTCACGGTGTTCTTCGTTTTTCAACCGGCTGTCGGAAAATGCTACCAGGTTTCGGTATAAGATAAACAGTCCGGCAAGCATGACCATCACGATCAGCAGGTAACCTGCGATTACCTTGGTGCCAATTTTCGATGCTTCTTTTTGTTTCATGGTGGAATGTGTATCAATGCACTGTTTTATGTTGATACATTGTAAAGCTTCATTTTGTTGTAGAGCGTTTTTCTGTCAATATTTAAGATGGAGGCAGCCATTGTTTTGTTCCCTTTGGCAAGCTGAAGAGCTTCAATAATCTTCTCCTTTTCGTAATTCTCTTTACGCAGTTTGTAAATTGAACTGACCGGCTGGGACTTCTGTTCTTTCCTGGCCTCAGTCTTGCCAAACAACTCCGGAGCGAGAGATGCTGAGATACGGTTACTATCGGTAAGTAACACCGCCTTCAGTATGATGTTCTTCAATTCCTGTATATTTCCCTGCCAGGAATAGGTATAGAATTGTTGCATCAGCTCCGGTTCGATCCCTTCTACCTCCTTGTTCAGGATGTAGTTTGAAAATGTTAGAAAGTGGTTTGTAAATACATTGATCACCTCCTTCTCACCTTTCAGATCTGGGAGCTCCACGCAACTCTTCTCAAGAAGAGTATAGAGCTTGGGAATCAATATCCGCTGTAATTCCTCTTTTTTCTTCTCGGAACTGATCACAACCTGTACAAAATCATCATCCCGGCTTTGACGGGTGAGAATGCTTAACAGTTCACTCTGCATATTGAGATCGAGCAATTCAGCATTGCGGATATAGAGGATCCCGCCACATGCCTCACCAAATCGTTCCATCAACAATGATACATCATCGGTTGATCCGGTAAGTTGGCGTCTCAGCTCCGTGTCACTTTTAACTTGCTCTATATCGATGATCACCAGCGGCTTGCTCAGGTCATAGCCTTTGTCATGCAGATACCTCACCAATGATGATTTACCGGTGCCCCTGTTCCCGGAGATCAGCAAATGACTCTTTTTTTCCAGGACGTTGTCAAGATACTTCAACAACCCTTCATATGTTTTTCCCGGAAGCTTGATCAACTCATTGCAGCGAACATCTTTACGCTGTCTGTTCAACTGTGTCTGAAATGCCTCATCGATCTTGTGAAAGAGCTGCTCCGGCTCAATGGGTTTTGAGATGTAGTCAGATGCCCCTGATTTCATCGAGGCTATTGCCGATTCAATATCTGCAAAACCGGTCATCATGATTACCAGGATGTCAGAGTCATATTTTTTCACCCACGACAAAAAGGTGAAACCGTCAATTTCGGGCATTTTGATGTCTGCCAAAATCAGGTCGTACGGTTGATTCCGTACCATTTGCTTGGCTGTATTGACATCAGTGGCTGTTTCAGCATTGTATCCCTTTTTGACCAACCATGACTTCAGCATCAGACAGACAGTCAAATTGTCGTCAACTACTAGAAAATTTCTCTTCATCACATACATAAAATAAAGAACGAAACAGATTGCAGAATCTGTCTATGATCTTCCATTGTCGTTCTTATTATCAGTTTCTCTTTCCAACTCGCGGGGTATCATAACGGCTGCATACAACATGAAGACAGCACCACACAACATGACTAGTGCCCACTCGTTCCGTTGTCTGAACATCAGATAGGTTGCCACGATCATTAACACAGTGGAAAAAACCTGAAAATTAAAAAGTCTTTTCCCTCGAATGCTTTTTCCCGGATAGGGTGACGCAACCGTGCGTACTGCGAAGAGAGCTACCGAAAATGCCATGATCCAGGGGGCCACAGTGGGTATTACCAGATATAAAACAGCTGATAGCAAAATAAGCAGCGCAGATATTCGTAGCAATGTATCATTAATGTTCTGCGTCATATATTTCAATAATTACGGTTCACTTTCAACTGATGGCAATAAATAGTTGGCAATTTTGTAGTGTAGAAAGTGTCGCAATGGTTCAACAAAAAATTGATTTTCCGGAATAAAAGTTCATTTGTTCGGTTGCAAGAAGCATAAGCGTTTTTTCAATCTATGATAAAAACATCTTCATTCTCCTTTTTCATGAGATAATTCTCACGCGCAAATTTTTCAAGATCTTCATCGTTAGACCGGAGCTCGTGCAACTTCTCCATATCTGACTCTGTTTGTTGCTGATAATATTCTATCTGTGCTTCCAGGTCTCTGATCTGTGTTTCATAGCGAACTCTTTTTGTCACACTACTGTCGCTCAGAAAAAACAACATCACAATCAGCACTGTAAGAATTGCTATTTGATAAGCTGTAAGTCCAAAAAAACGTTTCATGCCAAGCATGCTTGCGATTTGTCTCATTGCATTCGTTGTCACAAAAGAGTTTTATAAACACACAAATATAGAACTTATTTTCCATTTATGCGAACCATTGCATGGAAATAAATGAAAATATAGCTGTCTCCTACACGCAGATTGAACAAAAAAAAGTATCTTTACACTGTATAGTTTTGTTTTAATAATTGTTCACGCTAAATGTAATGAGAAAACTTTTTTTAACCACAACCCTGGTGGCCTGTTATGTTATTGCCTCATTTGCCTGTACCAATCTGCTGGTCGGCAAAAATGCTTCTACCGATGGCTCCACCCTTATCTCCTATGCTGCCGACTCCTATGGTCTTTACGGTGAATTATACCACTGGCCTGCACGACAATATCGTCCCGGAGAGATGTTAAAAGTCCACGAATGGGATACCGGAAGGTACCTGGGTGAGATACCACAGGCACTCCGCACCTACAATGTGGTGGGCAACATGAATGAACACCAACTGGCCATCGGCGAGACCACCTTCGGGGGACGCCCTGAGCTGGTCGACAGCACCGGTATCATGGATTATGGCAGTCTTATCTACATCACCCTTCAAAGGGCAAGAAATGCCCGGGAGGCAATCAGCGTGATGACCGACCTGGTAAAGGAGCATGGCTATTACAGCTCCGGCGAGTCTTTCTCCATAGCCGACCCCAACGAGGTGTGGGTGATGGAGATGATTGGCAAGGGTGCCGGCAACAAAGGGGCTGTATGGGTCGCCGTACGCATTCCTGACGACTGTGTCTCTGCACATGCCAATCAGGCACGTATCCAGCAGTTCACGCTCAACGATCCGGAGAACTGTCTCTACTCACCCGATGTGATCAAATTTGCACGCGATAAAGGCTATTTCACAGGCGATGATGCCGAATTCAGTTTCGCAAAAGCCTACGCACCAATCGACTTTGGAGCACTCCGTTTCTGTGAAGCCCGTGTATGGTCGTTCTTCAACAAGGTAAATAGTGAGATGGGACAATATGTCACCTACGCTCAGGGCAAGAGCACCGATCCCATGCCCCTTTACATCAAGCCTGACAGGAAGCTCAGCGCACACGATATACAGGAGATGATGCGCGATCATTACGAGGGTACCGAGCTGGACTGGCGTTTCGACGTGGGTGCCGGTCCCTTTAACTCTCCCTACCGCTGGTCGCCACTCACCTTCGAGGTGGACTCGGTAGAGTATTGCAATGAACGGCCCATCGCCACACAGCAGACTGGCTTCTCCTTTGTGGCACAGATGCGCTCCTGGCTGCCCGATCCGGTTGGCGGAATCCTCTGGTTCGGCATCGATGATGCAGCACAAACAGTTTATTACCCCATCTACTGCAGCCACACCGAAGTACCGCACGAGATGGCGCCGGGCAATGGCGACCTGCTCACATTCTCATGGAGCTCTGCCTTCTGGATCCACAACTGGGTCTCTAACATGGTCTACACCCGTTACAGTGACATGAGCATCGACATGAAAAAGGTACAATCCCGCCTTGAAGAGCAGATCAGAGCTGCCCAACCGGAAGTGGAGCAGCAGGTACTGGCACTCTACGAACAGTCACAACCGGAAGCGGTACACTTCCTCACCCAATATTCCAACAACCTGGTCAAGGAGGGTGTGGCGGAATGGAAGAAGCTTGGGGAATACCTGATGGTGAAATATATCGACGGGGTAATCAAGAAAGAGGAAAACGGCCGTTTCAAACGAAACGAGCACGGGCTCCCCGCATCCCCCACCCGCGCCGGCTATTCTAACGAGTACTACCGGAAGATCGTCGACCAGTCCGGAGACAAATACCGTGTGCAACCGGTTGAGAATTAAGAATTTGTTTATCATTTGATGCTCTTTGATTGCAGTTAATCGGTTCTTGGTTCAATGTTTGAAGTTCGTAAACCAGGAACAAAGAACAAAAGCTTACTGTCGGTGCCTGATATAAGTTGACCGTTTTGAGGTGTAAAATTACACAAAA
>CAZBFS010000010.1:12583-21947 GCA_964491215.1 uncultured Proteiniphilum sp. | reverse complement strand
TCGAGCATCATTCGCAGCCGAGGGTGATTGCCATCTCACAGACCACCGAGCTGGGAACCGCCTATACACCGGATGAGGTGAGAGCGCTGGCCGACCTTGCACACAGGCATGGCATGATTCTCTTCGTGGATGGGACCCGTATCGCCAACGCCTGTGCCCAGCTCAACATCACACTCAGGGAGATGACAATCGATTGTGGAGTGGATATCTTCACGCTGGGGGGTACCAAGAATGGGCTGATGTTCGGTGAGCTGCTGGTTCCCCTGCGGGAGGAGCTGGCACGGCACATCCGTTACTACCGTAAGCAGACCACCCAGCTCTACTCCAAGATGCGTTACATCGCCGCGCAGTTCATTCCTTACCTTCGGGAGGGGCTCTGGCTGGAGAACGCCCGCCGTTCCAACGCTGCAGCGCAGATGCTTTATCGTGAGATGAGCGGTGTGAAGGGGCTCGTGATCACACAAAAGGTGGAGTCGAATGCGCTCTTCTTCATCCTGCCCAAAGGTGTCACCGACCGTTTACGGGAGCGCTATTTCTTCTACGACTGGGATGAAAGCCGCAACGAGATGCGGTTGGTATGTTCCTGGGACACCACCGAAGAGGATATCCGCCACTTCTCTGACTACCTGAATCAGCTTACAGCTTAATGCTTATAACTAATCGCTAAACTTCTCAACTATGTTCGATTTCTTAGAGGTATATCCCTGGTTGCTGCCTGTCATTATCTTTTTCGGCCGCGTGGTTGATGTGTCGCTGGGCACGCTGCGTATCATCTTCGTGTCGAAAGGTGAAAAATACAAAGCACCTATAATCGGTTTCGTAGAGGTGTTTATCTGGGTTGTGATCATCTCCCAGATCCTTAGCCGTGCCAATGATATGCTGGCATACCTCTCCTATGCCGGCGGGTACGCGGCCGGGAACTATGTGGGTATCCTGCTTGAAAACAGGATCGCCTACGGTATCATCCTCTGCCGTATTTATACCCAGAAGAATGGTGCTGACCTGGTGAAGATGCTTAACAGGATGAATTTTGGGGCTACCATGACACATGGTACAGGCTCCACCAAGGAGGTGGATATTATTGAAACAGTGATAGACCGTAAAGAGATGAAGAAGTTGGCACTTGTGCTTACCACTTTTGACAGCAATATCTTCTATGTGGTGGAGGATGTGCGTACAAAGCAAAACGGTATCTTCCCGAAACGGAGAAATATCCTCTCCCGCTGGCGCATCGGGAAATAGGTCAGATAATGTTTCTTATGCGGGGTCATTTTTTTTCGCCTCCTGCCAGATCGCTTCCATCTCTTCAAGGGTCACCTCTTTCAATGGGCGTCCCTCTTCATGCAGCTTCTGTTCCATGTAGTTGAAGCGGTAGATGAACTTGCGGTTGGTGCGTTCCAGTGCATTGTCGGGGTTCACCCGGTAGAGACGTGCGGCGTTGATGATGCTGAAGAGCATGTCCCCAAACTCGGCCTCTATCCGGTCGTTGTCCATCACTTCAATCTCAGCCTCCAGCTCTCCCAGCTCCTCCTTCACCTTATCCCACACATCGTGCCGTTCGTTCCAGTCGAACCCGGCATTGCGTGCCTTGTCCTGGATACGGTAGGCCTTCACCAGTGAGGGCAGGGCGGAAGGTACCCCCTCCAGCACGGTCTTGTTACCACCCTTCTCCTTCAGTTTGATCTGCTCCCAGCTCTTCTCCACCATCCCTGCCGAGTCGGCATGCTGGTCACCGAAGACATGGGGATGACGGAAGATCAGCTTGTCGCAGATGGTGTGACAGACATCTCCGATGTCGAACGCCTCCTTCTCCTCGCCGATCTTCGAATAGAAGACCACGTGCAGCAGCAGGTCGCCCAGCTCTTTCTTGATCTCCCGGTTGTCACCGGCAATGATTGCTTCGGCCAGCTCGTAGGTCTCCTCGATGGTGTTGGCCCGTAGGCTCTCGTTGGTCTGCTCGCGATCCCAGGGACACTTCTCCCGTAACTCGTCCATCACGTCGAGCAAACGCCCGAACGCTTCCATTTTTTGTTCTCTTGTGTGCATTGCTTTAGAAGAAGAGACGGCAGCTACGCCGTCTCTCCTGTGATAATATTGTTAATTGAAATTGCTGAGTCCTGTACGGAGAAACTCCAGGTAGTTATCCACGCTATCGTCGAAGGCATGTGATGGAGAGAGTGGTTTTCCCTGGTGGTCAAGAACCACGTAGAAAGGCTGTGACTGTGTGCCAAACTTATGGCGCTGCAGGTAGCTCCATTTGTCACCCACAGTGCGCAGACGGGATTTCCTGTTGCCTTCATCCACCTCAATTATTTCTGGCAATCTTGTCCGCTCATCAACCATTAGTACGATAAAGACAAACTCCTCTTCAATCAGGGTTCTCACACGTTCATCGGCCAGCACTGTGGCATCCATCTTGTGACAATTTACGCATCCGTGTCCACCGAACTCCAGTAATACCGGCTTGCCTGACTGTGCGGCAAAGGCCATCCCACTTTCATAGTCGGCGAAAACCTGCTTTACCGAGTTGTCTTCGAGCTTGAAATCCTGTGTCGAAAGAGGGGGCACGATGGAGCTGATCGGCTTTAAGGGTGCACCCCACAAGCCGGGTACCATATAAATTGCAAAAGCGAAGGAGAGCATGGCCAGGAAAAGTCTGAAAAGTGAGGTGTGCTGTGTCTCACTGTCATGGCGCAACCTTATTTTTCCCAGCAGATAGAGTCCCAGTAGAAAGAATAACACGATCCAAAGTGAGAGGAAGATGTCGCGGTTCAGTATGCCCCATCCTCCGGAGAGGTCGGCAACAGACAGGAACTTGAAGGATACTGCCAGTACGATGAATCCAAGGACCACCTTAACCGTGTTGAGCCAGCTACCCGACTTGGGCAATGTCTTAAGCCAGGAGGGGAACAAAGCGAACAGGGAGAAGGGGATGGAGAGTGCCAGGGCAAATCCTGACATGCCCACTGCCGGTGCCAGATAATTTCCCTGGGTGGCAGCATCTACCAGCAGCCAGCCGATAATGGGGCCGGTACATGAGAAGGAGACCAGTGCCAGTGTGAATGCCATAAAGAAGAGGCTGATCAATCCTTTGGTGCTGTCTACCTTGCTGTCCATCTTGTTGGTCCAGGATGCCGGCAGGACCATTTCAAAGGCCCCCATAAAGGAGAAGGCGAATGTGATCAGCAATGCAAAGAAGATAAGGTTGAATGGTGCGCTGGTAGCCAGGTTATTCAGTGCGCTTGCTCCGAAAACAGCTGTTACGATCAGTCCCAGAGTGACATATATCACAATGATTGATGCTCCATACATCAACGCATCCTGCAGTGCCTTGGTGCGGTTTTTCTTGTTCCTGTTCAGGAAGAAGCTGACAGTGATGGGTATCATTGGCCAGACACAGGGGGTGATAAGCGCTGCGAATCCCCAGAGAAGACCTTTCAGGAATATACTCCACAATGAGGATGATGCATGGTCGTCGTCAGATCCCAAAGCCTGTAACTCTTCTGTTACCGGCTCCCAGAGCAGATCGCTTTCTACCTGCATGCTGGATGAAGAGTGCTGTAGCATCTCGGAAGAGTTGTCTCTCTCCACTTCGGCCGGTTCGATATCTGCCTTGCTCAGGACAAGAGTGCTCTCCCCTGTTGCAGCCTCTTTGTCTACCGTTAGGGTGGCAGGCAGTTGTGATGCAGTAAATGCAAAGTCCACAGGCAGCGGAGGGGTACAGGTCTGGTCGTTGCATGACTGTGCGCGTACATTGCCAATGAGATTGAAGTTCCCCTTGTCGGTCACCCTCAGTCGCTGGGCAAAGGTTACGCGATCTCTGAAAATGCCCAGCTCCATGTTAAATATCTCATCAAACTTAACGGTAGCTTTTTTATCTTTCGATTGAAATGTGCCAATCATTTCAGCTCCGTTGATGTTGTCAAATTCAATAAGGGTAGGGGTGGGGCCTCCATCAGGTATGTAGGTGTCGTACATGTACCATCCCTGCTCAATAGTAGCTGTAGCTGTAAGAAGAGCCTCCCCGTTACCTGCATCTTCGAGTGCGAAACTCCATGAGAGTGGCGTTTGTGCGACAGTTGAGAGGAGGGAGAAGATAATTGCTGAAAAGAATGTGACTGCTGTTTTCTTCCTCATGTTTGTGGTCTTTAAATTTTAAAAGGAGCGTAAAGATAGCAAAATCTAACAGGATTATCGGATGTCAGATCCCAAAATCTTATGCGCTGTAAAAAATCATCTCTGTAGTTGAATCCGGATTGTCGATATGGAGCAAATTCCGGTTTGCGTCGGTTATAACAAAAAGAGGAGGGATAATGTTCCCTCCTCTTTTTAGTGCTGATCTGTTGAAGTTTGTAACTTTTACTCAATACCGGCCTTCTCGTATGAGATGCCCAAAGCGTCTGCTACACCCCGTCCGTAGGCGGGATCGGCCTTGTAGCAGTTGCCGATATGGCGGATCTTGATGATCTCATCACTACAGCCCATGTTACGGGCGGTGTTCTCAAAAAGCCGCTGTTGTTCGTCCGGCTTCATCAGACGGAACAGCTTGCCCGGCTGTTCGTAGTAGTTGTCGTCATCCTCGCGGAAGTTCCAACGCTTGATGTCACCGCTCACCTTCTGCAGCGGCTCGTCATGTTCAGGTTGCTCCTGCCACATGCCGTAGCTGTTGGGTTCATAATGAAGGGCAGCACCCTGGTTGCCGTCGACCCGCATCTGGCCGTCGCGGTGGAAGGAGTTGTAGCCTTCCTTAACCCCCCTGGGATGGTTCACCGGTATCTGGTGGTGGTTCACCCCCAGGCGGTAACGCTGTGCATCACCGTAGGAGAAGAGACGTCCCTGCAGCATCTTGTCGGGTGAGAAGCCGATGCCGGGTACCACGTTGGCCGGGTTGAAGGCTGCCTGTTCCACATCCTGGAAGTAGTTGTCGGGGTTGCGGTTCAGCTCGAACTCACCCACCGGGATCAGCGGGAAGTCACCCTTGTACCACACCTTGGTCAGGTCGAACGGGTTGTAGGGCATCTGCTCTGCCTGCTCCTCGGTCATGATCTGAATGTACATCTTCCACTTCGGGAAGTTGCCATTCCCGATCGCTTCAAACAGGTCGCGTTGATTGCTTTCACGATCCTTGCCCACAACGGCTTCGGCCTCTCCATCGGTGAGGGTTTCAATGCCCTGTTGTGTGACGAAATGAAACTTCACCCAGTGACGTTTGTTGTCGGCATTGAGAAAGCTGTAGGTGTGACTGCCAAAACCGTGCATATGGCGGAAACTGCGTGGTATGCCCCTGTCGCCCATGGTGATGGTCACCTGGTGCAACGCCTCGGGCAGGCTGCTCCAGAAATCCCAGTTGTTGTTGGGACTGCGCAGGTTGGTGTGGGGATCACGCTTCACAGCGTGGTTCAGGTCGGGGAACTTCAACGGATCACGGAAGAAGAAAACCGGTGTGTTGTTACCCACCAGGTCCCAGTTGCCCTCCTCGGTGTAAAATTTCATCGCGAAGCCGCGGATATCCCTCTCTGCGTCGGCGGCACCCCGTTCACCGGCCACGGTGGAGAAGCGTACGAACATCTCTGTCTGCTTCCCGATTTCGGAGAAGATCTTTGCCCGGCTGTAGTGCGTGATGTCATGCGTGACGGTGAAGGTGCCGAAGGCACCCGATCCTTTGGCGTGCATACGTCTTTCAGGGATCACCTCCCGGTCGAAGTGGGCCAGTTTCTCCAGGAACCATACATCCTGCAGCATCATCGGTCCGCGCGGACCAGCGGTCATCGAGTCCTGATTGTTGCCTACCGGAGCACCGGCTACGGTGGTCATCTTCTTACGGTTTCCCTTGTCTTTCTGTTTCTTTAATTCTTCTGCGTTCATACAATTATATTTATAAAGGTTATTGGTGGTTCTCGAATGTTCCGTGGACCTCAGGACGGACAGATTCAATCAGAAAATCAGGTATCTTGTGTTCCCGGAGATAGTCGCGCAGTAGATTGTCACGCTCTGCGTTCTCATAATCTTCTATGCGATGGTCATGGCCGCTGTAAAGGTGATGGTGAGGCTCAAGAGCGTTTGTCAGGCTCCATTACATAATTTAATTTATCAAATAATAGCTCTTATTTAGAACAAGGGATTTTTGAAATTGTTCAGGAGTTATCAACAATTTACTGTTTATAACTTTTGGAGATTTAAAAGTGGGAATAATTCTGCCTGAACTGAATATCTCAGTACCTTTACATTCTTATTGGAACAACAACCAGATGAAATGGAAAAACAAAAACGTAAACCTTCGGTAAAAGTAGTTGAAAAAACAGTGGTGGCTCCCGATATTGGAAAGCTGCCACCACAGGCGCGTGAACTGGAGGAGGCGGTACTGGGGGCATTGATGCTGGAAAAGGATGCCTATTCCGTAATCAGTGAGATCCTTAAGCCCGAGAGCTTTTATGATCCCTCTCATCAGTTGATATTTGATTCGATCCAGGGGCTTGCCATGCAGCAGAAGCCGGTTGACGTGCTTACCGTCGTGGAGGAGCTGAAACGGCGTGGTGAGCTGGAGACCGCCGGTGGTGCGGTCTACGTGGCAGAGCTCAGCGAGAAGGTAGCTTCTGCCGCCCACATTGAATATCATGCCCGCATCATCGCGCAGAAGTATCTGGCTCGTGAGTTGATCTCCTTCTCATCGGAGGTGTCACAGCAGGCTTTCGATGAGACGATCGATGTGGATGATCTGATGCAGGAAACAGAGGGAAGGCTCTTCGAGATATCCCAGCGCAATGTCAAGAAAGATGTGATTCAGATCAATCCGGTAATCAAGGAGGCGATGCATAACATCCAGCTGGCTGCTAACAGAAAGGATGGGATGAGTGGGTTGCCGACCGGTTTCAAGGAACTTGACAAGCTCACCTCCGGATGGCAGAACTCCGACCTGGTGATCATCGCGGCCCGTCCGGCGATGGGTAAGACCGCTTTCGTACTCTCCATGGCAAAGAACATGGCCCTTGACTACAGTCAACCGGTGGGAATCTTCTCGCTGGAGATGTCTAACGTGCAGCTGGTCAATCGTCTGATCGTAAACGTCTGCCAGATCAAGGGAGAGAGCATTAAAAGCGGGCGACTGTCGGACGATGAGTGGGAAAGGCTCGACAAGAACCATAAATTTCTTTACAATGCCCCGGTCTATATTGATGATACGCCCAGTCTCTCTGTCTTTGAACTGCGTACCAAGGCACGCCGACTGGTGCGTGAGCATGGTGTGCGGACACTGATCATCGACTACTTGCAGTTGATGAATGCCAGCGGCATGAGCTTCGGCAGCCGTGAGCAGGAGGTGAGTATGATCTCCCGTTCACTGAAGGGACTGGCCAAGGAACTGAACATCCCCATCATTGCTCTCTCGCAGCTGAATCGTGGTGTGGAGACGCGTCAGGGTAACGAGGGAAAACGACCTCAGCTGGCTGACCTGCGTGAGTCGGGTGCCATTGAGCAGGACGCCGATATTGTCTGTTTCATTCACCGTCCCGAGTACTACCGTATCACCGAAGATGAGCGGGGCAACTCACTGGTGGGTATTGCCGAAATCATCGTGGCCAAGCATCGTAACGGTCCCACCGGTCTAGCCAACATGCGGTTCGACAATGAATATGCCCGTTTTCAGAACCTGGATGATTATGCAGTGGGTAGAAACTATGTGGAGCGTCCCTCACGGATGAACAAACAGGTGAAAAATGATGATTCAACCGATAATATGCCCCCGTCAACAACTGAATATCAATCCCAGAGCAAGGATCCACTTCCGTTTTAAGTGACAGGGAGGTGGTTGGTCAAGCTGACAGGCAAAGCTACATGGCCTGACAGTAGGCTGTCAGTTAAAACGCGACTGTTGAACCATGCTTTTGGGTAAAATGTTTAAAACCTGTGAAACAAATGGTCTCACCATAGTGGAAAAAATTGTTTCCCGATTTTTTTCCCTATTTTTGTCTGTTGGTTGTAGCAACAACCACCGTTTTTTTATTTATTTAAACAAGAAAAGATGGGTAACCTCATTCACCTGAGCAGGATTTTTGTCATCATGTTCTGCCTGGCCGTCGGCATACATTCTATGCAAGCCCAGCAGTTACCATATGAGACCGTCACCGTTAACGGTCAATCATACTACAAGTACAAGGTACAACCGGGTGAAGGTCTCTATGCCGTATCGCGTATTTTTTCAGTGTCGGTTGCCGAGATCCTTCGTCACAATCCCGGATCAAACAGCGGGCTGCAAAACGGCCAGGAATTGTTGATCCCTGTAACCCTGGTGCCAGAGAGAACTGTATCTGCTTCTATACCACAGGATGCTTCCCGGCAGGACCCGGCCGACCAGAACAACACCTTTAAACATACCGTTGTGAAAGGTGAGACTGTTTACAGCATCTCCAGGATGTATCATACAACGGTCGACCGGATCATCCGGCTGAATCAGGGTGCTGCCGACGGTTTGGCAATAGGGACGGTACTTACCATCCCTCAGCGGCGTGTCATCAGTAAGGAGAAAGAGGAGAACTACCGCTATCATACCATCTTGCCGAAAGAGACCCTCTATTCAGTTTCCAAAACTTATCGGCTGAGACCTGAAGATGTGATTCGGGCCAACGCCGGCCTCTCGGTTGAGACGTTCCAGATCGGGAAGACCATTCGGATTCCCTTTTTTGAGTCATACGAAGTGGTGGAGCCATTTGAGAAACAGACTGCAAACATCATTCATACCGTGGTGAGGGGAGAGACACTATATGGCATTGCCGGCAAATATGGGGTTGAGGTCTCCACTCTTGAGCAGATGAATCCGATGCTCACGGGAGGATTGAAACCCAATATGGAGCTTATTGTTGCGGTGCCGCGGAACAGGGTGGAAAATCTGGATCCCTCGGAGGCGGATCAGGCAAACAGGCTGCTTGCAAAGCAACGCCCCTCACAACGCATCGATATGATGAAAGTGGGATTGTTGCTTCCCTTCCTTGATCAGACCAGCAGGGCACATCTGCGGTTACAGGAGTATTATGAGGGATTTCTGCTTGCTGTGAATGAGATGAAGAATAGAGGTGCCAATCTGGAGCTCTATGTGTTCGAAATAGGGAAGGGTAGTGATACCGGGAAGCTGGAGAGCCTGCTGGGTACACTCGAGATGCAGTCGCTCAATCTGCTCATCGGTGGGGTGAACGACGACCAGATTAAGGTGTTGTCTGATTTCTCACGGTCGAGGAACATCAAGTATGTGGTTCCTTTCTCACAAAGCAATGAAGAGGTGCTCAACAACGGACAGATGTTTCAGGTGAATCCGATGAACAGCCTGATCCATACCAAGACGGTTGCCTTTTTCACTGAACGGTTCCGGAATGCA
>CAZBFS010000010.1:0-12563 GCA_964491215.1 uncultured Proteiniphilum sp. | reverse complement strand
TCATATTCGTAGATGGTGGTAACAATCCCCAACAGGAATTTATCACATTGTTACAATCATCGCTCAGACAACTTAATATTGCCTATGAGACTGTTACAACAGCTGTATCACTTGACTCATCTATTACACCCATGCTCCGTCAAGGGAAAAAGAACCTCATCATACCGGTCAGCAGTGATGCTGCTACGCTTCGTCAAATTACTGCTGATCTGAAAATTGTGCACGAGTCCAACCCCGGTATTGAGACACCTCTCTTCGGACACCCCGACTGGCAGACCTATTCAGACCTGATTGATGAATATGCATTCTTCGGTGCCTATTTCTATACACCTTTCTTTGTAGATGAAAAGGCACAAGAAACAAGGAGATTTCGCGACCTGTTCCGTAACTGGTATGGTCGTTATCCGCTTGAAACCTACCCGGCTTACAGTATGTGGGGGTACGACACTGCCCTCTATTTCCTGACAGCACTGCAGCTGCACGGTTTGAAATTTGAGCAAAAGATCAACGATGTAAAGGTCTCAACGGTTCAGTTCCCGTTCAGTTTTGAACGACTGAACAACTGGGGAGGGCTCATCAATGGTGCTCTTTACATTATTCATTACGACAACGACGGCAGAATTTCAAAAACCGAACTGTACAGATGAGGCATCTTGTTTTATTTTTCACCCTGTTTATTAGTCTCAATTCTCTTTTTGCACAGAGAGAATCTAACCGTCGCGAGATTTATCTGGGCGGAGGAGGTGGCGTGATCTTCAGCAGCATGGATTTTGTGCCTTCCATCAAACAGACTGAGCAGATGGGTATCGTGGGAGGAGTATCGTTGAAGTATATTTCTGAAAAACACCTGGGCCTGATCGCCGAACTTAATTATGTTCAGAAGGGATGGAGCGAACTGTTTGATCCGGAATCGGAATTCTCATATAGTAGAACCCTCAGTTACCTGGAAGTGCCTTTTTTGACGCATATCTACTTTGGTGATAAAACACGATTCATCATCAACGCAGGTCTCAAGATCAGCTACCTCCTGGGAGAACAACAACAGATGAGCAGCGCTCTGGCCGATGACCTTGCCGCACGTCGCGAAGCTGACCCCAATGCGCCCATTGGTGTGCAATACAACTCAATTGATGAGATGAAACGGGTGGACTACGGGTTGATAGGTGGACTGGGAATAGAGCTGAAAACTACTATGGGTGATATAGATCTGGAGGGACGCTACTACTTCGGACTGGCCGACCTATTTACCAGCAGAAGAAGTGAAAATGCATACTTCTCTCGTTCTGCCCACCGGATTATCGAGGCAAAACTGACCTGGTACTTCAAAATTCTCTGAAAAAATTTTGTAATTCAAAAAAAGTGTATTACTTTTGAACATTAATGTATGAATATATGTTCATATATCAATGTTATGAAAAAAGAGATGCAGCAATTTGAATCGGCGGATATTCTAGACCGTTCCTACTTTGAGGAAGCGGCCTACATGTTAAAGGCAGTATCCAATGAGATCCGTCTCTGCGTGGTGATGCAGCTGACCCGTGCAGAAGAGAAAACTGTTTCGGAGTTGATGGAGGGAATGAATTGTGAGCAGTCGTTGCTGTCGCATCATCTCACCGACATGCGGGCAAAGGGTATTCTTCAAAGCCGGAGGAGCGGTAAGCACAATTTTTATTCGCTGAAAGACAGGCGTTTTTCGAATGTCTTGCGCTGTCTGGTCAACTGTGGCGACAATCGTGACGGTGACAGCTAAGCGTGAAGCAGTTTAAATGAAAGAAGTATGGAATTAATGTCAAAGAGTAAATTATTTTTTAAAAAACACTGGTTACGGATTGCCGGTCTGGCTATCGGTATGCTGGGGGGGTACCTCTACTATTATTACGTAGGCTGTGTATCGGGTACATGTCCCATCACCTCCAATCCCTACCGAATGATGCTCTACGGGGCTGTGGTTGGTTATCTGTTGTTTGATATTTTTTCAAAGGACAACAGCACCAGGAAGGATCAAGAGAGAATCACCCATAACGATAATCAAACAAAACAATGAAAATCCAAACCAAGACACTACTGGCTGCGGCCCTGATCTTTGTTGTGGCATCATGCAACAACAGCAAACAAAACAACGGATCGAAAGAATCCGAAACGAAAGAGACAACAAACACAATTAAAAATTCAGATAATAGTATGACAAAAACAATCAAACTGACAAGAGCAGACTTTCTTACCAAAGTGGCAAACTATGAAGCCAACCCTGAAAAATGGGAATACCTGGGCGACAAGCCCTGTATCATCGATTTCTACGCCGACTGGTGTGGTCCCTGTAAAATGGTTGCACCCATCCTGGAAGAGCTGGCGGCAGAATATGAAGGTGAGATCTATATCTACAAGGTAGATACGGAAGCTGAACAGCAGCTGGCTGCTGAGTTTGGCATCCGCAGCATCCCTTCACTTCTTTTCTGCCCTATGGGTGAAGCACCCCAGATGGCTCAGGGAGCACTTCCCAAGGATGCATTCAAGCAGGCCATTGATGAAGTATTGTTGAAAAAATCGTAAAAAAAGGAGAATGATGAATCAGATGTTACTTGAAAGCAAAAGCAGATACAGTTTTGATGAAACGGTGAGCAAGCTCAACGAAATCATCCTGGAAGGAGGATGGAAAATACTCCATCAGCACGATTTACAGGAGATCATGAAGAAAAACGGCAAGGATATTCTATCCGTGAAGGTGGTCGAACTGTGTAGTCCTGACTATGCCTACAGGTTGCTTTCTGACGATTCACTGCGTATTTACTCCAGCATGCTGCCATGCCGGATCTCTGTATATCAGAAATCCGACGGAAAGACCTTTCTGTCACGCCTGAATCCTATGCTGCTTGCATCGCAGGCTGGTGGAGTGGTGCAGGATGTGATGACCGCTGTCTACCATGATGTAGAGGTGATGATCGGTCAGCTTGTAGCTGAAGGGTAAGCACAATATCTCCGGACAATAGGCCGGGAAATAGTAAGCGGGTCTGTTCCACAGTGAACAGACCCGCTATTTTTTGTTTCAATCTATTGGATTTTGCTTAACGGAAATAACGTTCAATCTCCTTTCTGTTTTCGATGGGGATCAGGGTAAATCCATAGGTGACGGTGCCGTCACCAGTACGGATCAGGTACTCCTCGAGTGGAAGTTTACCCCAGCTGTTGTTACCCCCCACACCCTGCATCCTGTGGTCAATGAAGAGGTCAACCAGGTCTGACGGTCGATAGTCGTGGATATGTTTGTTTAGTGGTGCGGTACCTGCAGCAGCGTTGTTGTGGAGGGATTCCCCGTTGGTGATCGTCTCCAGGAGATAATTTGAGACGTTGAACTCGAATAGGTCGTCCGCTACAAAGAGGAGCCCGTTGCCGGACTTACGGGTGAGTGCCAACCAGCGGGTGTCGGTATGATGGCCGTTTTCCTGAGGAAGCACGTAGCGGGTCACCATCTCGCTGACCGGTGAGCTGTAACGATCGAGGAAGGTGGAGCTTTTCCTGTCGGAGTAGTTCTCCCAGGGACCCCTGCCGTAATAGTCAGCCTGTACCAGTTCACCGGTCAGTTGCATCCGCATGCCGATGCGGGGGATCAGCTCTCTCTCTGATGTGGTGGCGTCGAATCGGT
Source organism: uncultured Proteiniphilum sp. (assembly GCA_964491215.1). Classification (GTDB taxonomy): domain Bacteria; phylum Bacteroidota; class Bacteroidia; order Bacteroidales; family Dysgonomonadaceae; genus Proteiniphilum. The sequence goes on along the minus strand of CAZBFS010000010.1, from coordinate 8,923 downwards.
TGGCGATGTGTATCGTGCCGTTGTCGTAGAGGGTGTAGATTATCTCGTTAGTGGCAGCAGCTTCCGGATAACTGTAGCTGTAGGTGAGGGTGGTTGTCTCGCCCACGTTAATCGTCAGATTATCTGCTTTTGGTTGCCGGTAACTGGCCTCTTTCCATGCAGACAGCCGTTGCGGCAGGCGTGCGCCATAGTCATTGTCGATGGGTGCCCGCCAGAAGAAGGGACGGGGTCCTTCACCCTCTTCGATGTACTCGGTGCCATTCACCCGGTAGGAAGTGAGCAATCCGCTTTCCCTGTCGAACACCGCCCTGTAGCGACGGCCACTGACGACTACCGAGTTGTCAGTCTCTTCTACAGAGGCTGCCTTCAGCTTACCAGTCACCAAGGCCGGATAGTGATTGACCACAAACTGGTCACGGGCCACCACCCAGCCGGCAGGTATCAGCCTCTCTTCCTCCTGCTGCATCACGTTGAAGGTGACCGTCAGCTGTTCATTTCGTTTTGTGTAGCGGGACCATTCCGGCAACAGCACTTTGGCAATCTCCTGCGGTGCTGCATTTACTTTCAGTACACCTCTTGTCAGCTCTCTGCCATTGGCTTTGATGCTGTAGTTAATGTTGTAGCGGCTCAGGTCGGTGAAGAAATGCTCGTTGTAGAGTTCTACCGACCCCTCCTCCGGGTTGAAGTTGTGGAACCACACATTTTGGTATACCTTGCGCATCTCCTCGGTATGCGGTTTTACGCTCCTGTCTGGAAAAACGATGCCATTGATGCAGAAATTACCGGCACTGGGCGTTCCCACCGGACCGAAGTCGCCGCCAAAGGCCCAGTACTGATTTCCCTTCTCGTCCTGCTTCACCAGACCCTGATCTACCCAGTCCCAGATAAAACCTCCCTGCAACAGCGGGTATTTACGAATGATATCCCAGTATTCGGTGAAGTTGCCCAGGCTGTTTCCCATGGCGTGGGCATACTCGCACAGGATCAGAGGACGATCGGATGCAGGATCAGTAGCAAACCGCTCTATCTGATCGGGGTCGGCATACATGGGAGCAAAAATATCACTGTTCCATTCCATCACAGCCCTTTCATACTGCACGGGGCGTGATGTGTCTCGTCCCTTTATCCAGAGATAAGTCTGATAGAAATTGTAGCCGTTGCCTGCCTCATTGCCCAGTGACCAGGTAATCACACTGGGGTGATTCTTGTCACGCTCTACCATACCAATTGTGCGGCTCATATGATCTTCCAGAAAAAGCGGGTTGTTTGCCAGAGTACCTCCCTTTCGCAGGTTATATCCCATTCCATGGCTCTCAATGTTGGCTTCATCAATCACGTAAATGCCATACTCGTCGGCGAGCCTGTAGAAGAGCTCCGATTGCGGGTAATGGCTGGTACGTACGGCATTGACATTGTATTTGCGAAACAGTTCAAAATCCTTGCGGATCACCTCCTCGGTGACATAATGACCGGTATGCTCATTGTGTTCATGCAGGTTCACTCCTTTCAGTAGTACCGGCTGCCCATTCACCAGAAACTGACGGTTTTTTACTTCGGCGGTTCTGAAACCCACTTTCATTGCTGTCGCTTCGATGGTGGTACCCTTCCCGTCCATCAGTTGGATGGCCAGCGTATAGAGATGAGGTGTTTCGGCACTCCACTTCTTCACACCGGGGATCACCTCCTCAAACTGAAAGCTGTTGTTTCCTCCACTCTTCCCCTCGCGGCTTCCGGCTGCTACCTGCTTCCCATTCTCATCCATAAGGGTATAGGCAAGGGTGAATGGATCTGTTTGACCCTTTGGTGAGGCTATCTTCACATCAAGTTCAAAAATACCGTCGCTATAGCTCTCATCAAGTCCCGGACGGGCAAAGATATCCTCGATGTGCAGTTTGGGACGGGCGTAGAGATAGACATCGCGGTCAAAGCCGGAGAGACGCCAGAAGTCCTGGCACTCCAGGTAGGAGCCGCTGCTCCAGCGGTGTATCTGAACAGCCAACAGGTTCTTCCCTGCTTTTACCTGACGGGTAACATCGAAGCGAGCCGGTAGCTTGCCCTCTTTGTTCATTCCAACGAATTCCCCATTCAGATAGTAGTAGGCAGCACCCTTGGTTGCATCGGCAGCAAGGATAATCTCCTTCTCCTGCCAGTTGTCCGGGAGAATAAACTCTTTCCGGTAGGTTCCGGTAGGGTTGAACGCTTCAGGAACCAATGGGGGATTGGGACGGTCCCAGTAGGGTGGGTGCCCTGGTGAGGTGAACTCATAGCTGGAGTTCACGTAGATCGGGATACCATAACCCTGCAGTTCCCAGTTACCCGGTACCTTGATGTCGCCCCACATGCTGTCATCAAAAGCGACATGTTGAAACCCTTCCATAGGGCGTTCATTGAACTGGTCTGTATAATGAAATTTCCAGCTTCCGCTTAACGGTACAACTTCGCTTCCTTTGGCGTTGTACGCGGCTTTCAGGGCATCATTCAGGTTGGTGAATGAGTGAAAGGTTGACCGTGGTTTCTCACGGTTGACATGCAACAGTTTCGGATTGGTGATCTCCTCAAAACGATCAGCCTGGTCTTGTGCATAGATCAAGCCGTTGCACATGACAACGGCTAGTAGCATCAATAATGATTTTTGCATCATGTTGGAAGGTTGTTTATTAAGAATATTTTTAATGTTCTGACAGTTCACAAAGATAGTTTTTTTTGTGTCAGGCCACAACAACTGCTCGGGGATTTGTTTCTCATTTCCTGACCTGTTTCAGTTTCTTCATCATGCTTCCTTTTAACTGACCTCCCTTAGCCGGATTACATCAGTTGTCACTCGTGGACACTTTTTTTGTACCTTTGTGCAAATTAATGACAGCTTTCCAATGAACCACACATCGGATTTTGAGATCATGGCACCGGCCGGCTCCTATGAATCGTTGACTGCAGCCATTCAGGGTGGTGCCGACTCCATCTACTTCGGCATCGAGGGGCTGAACATGCGTGCCCGCTCATCCAATAATTTTACCATCGATGACCTGCATCAGATAGCACAGATTTGTCGTGAACACAACCTGAAGAGCTATCTCACGGTTAACACCATTATCTACGACAACGATCTCACCCTGATGCGTAAAATAGTGGATGCCGCCAGTGAGGCGCAGCTTACCGCGATCATCGCTGCCGATGTGGCGGTGATGACCTATGCCCGTTCCATAGGTGTGGAGGTGCATCTCTCCACCCAGCTGAACATCACCAACAGCGAGTCGCTTAAGTTTTATGCCCAGTTTGCCGATGTGGTGGTGCTGGCACGCGAGCTGAACCTCGATCAGGTGGCTGCCATCCATCGCGACATCGTGAAGCAGCAGATCAAGGGACCTTCGGAGGAGCTGATACGCATCGAGATGTTTGCCCACGGTGCCCTCTGCATGGCGGTCTCCGGCAAGTGTTACCTCAGCCTCCATGAGAAGAATCTCACTGCCAACCGGGGTGCCTGCAACCAGATCTGTAGGAGGGGGTATATCGTGAAGGACAGGGATAGCGAGATTGAGCTGGAGGTAGACAATGAATACATCATGTCACCCAAGGATCTGAAGACCATTCATTTCATGAACAAGATGATGGATGCCGGTGTACGGGTCTTCAAAATTGAGGGCCGGGCCCGCGGACCCGAATATGTGCGGGTCGTCACTTCCTGTTACCGAGAGGCGGTGGAAGCATACTGTGACGGCAGGTTCACCGAGGAACGGATCAATGACTGGAACGAGCGTCTTGCAACCGTTTTCAACCGTGGCTTCTGGGACGGCTACTATCTGGGTCAGCGACTGGGGGAATGGACACACCGCTACGGTTCAGGAGCCACCAAGCGCAAGGTTTACGTAGGGAAGGCAATCAAGCATTTCGGGAACCTGGGGGTAACCGAGTTCCTGGTAGAGACACAGACGGTAAAAAAGGGAGATGAGCTGCTGATCACAGGGCCCACCACCGGTGCTCTTTTTCTCACGGCCGATGATATACGGGTCGACCAGCTTACTGTTTCCGAAGCGGTGAAGGGAGATCATTTCTCCATCCGCACCAACGAGAAGATACGCCCTAACGACCAGCTCTACAAGATGGTTCCCTCCGGCAGAAGAGCTGATCCTAAAGAGGAGTAATCGTTTCTTAGTTCTTAGTTTGAGGTTCAGAAATTATGAACCAGTAAGCATGATCCAAAATAACTGCCGGCTGACTGTTGTAAGTTGCCATCACCTTTTTTTATAGACTTGCTTTCTCTCCTTATTCCTCGTCTTTTTCCCTGAACCAGCCGGCATACATCAGGTAGTTGTTGGCAATCTTCTGGTTCATCCCTTTTGACTGTTTGGGATCTACCTTCTTCACAAATTTGGCCGGTACACCAGCATAGATGCTTCCCGGCGCCACTTTGGTGCCGGTCAGCACCACCGAGCCGGCGGCGATGATGGCTCCTTCACCCACCACCGCATGATCCAGCACCACCGCACCCATACCGATCAGTGCTCCATCTTTGATCTCAGCACCGTGGATCACCACGTTATGACCGATGGAGACATCGTTTCCGATGACCGACACTGATTTCTGGTAGAGGGTATGGATCACGGTGCCGTCTTGTATGTTGACCCGGTTGCCGATGCGGATGGAGTTGACATCACCCCGCAGCACGGTGTTGAACCAGATGCTGCAGTCATCGCCCATAACCACGTCGCCAATGATGGTGGCATTGTCGGCCAGGTAGCAGTTTTCACCGATCTGGGGGGTGAAACCCCTTACTGATTTGATAAGAGCCATAGAATTTGGGAATTGGGATATGGAATGTTTGTTGTTGGTTTTTTGATTGGGTTGACGGAATTTGGGATCCGATATATCGGATCCCAAACATGTTAAATTGCCTTGGTCCTGTTTTTCAGCCAGGCTTTCTCTTCTTTGTTGAGGTGCTCCCCGAGCTTGTCGTATACCATCTGGTGATAACGGTTAACCCACTTTCTCTCCTTTTTTGTCAGCATCTTTTTAGCGATGGGACGGGTGTCGATGGGGCAGAGGGTGATGGTCTCAAAATCGAAGAAGGTGCCGAACTCCTCCGTACGGGCATGTTCCTGTGTGACGATCAAGTTCTCGATACGGATGCCGAACTTGCCGGCTCGGTAGAGACCCGGTTCGTTTGAGGTGACCATGCCCGGTTGCATCACCGTGGGGTTCTCTTCCAGCCGGATGCTCTGAGGTCCCTCGTGTACGTTGAGGAAGTGACCGATGCCATGGCCGGTGCCGTGCCAGTAGGTGAGCTTGTTCTCCCACAAAGCCTTGCGTGCCAGGATGTCGAGCTGTGAACCGCGGGTGCCTGTAGGGAAGATGGCTGTTGCCAGCGCGATATGCCCCTTCAGCACGTTGGTATAGTCTTTCTTCATCTGCTTGGTCAGCCTGCCTACCGCCACCGTGCGGGTGATATCGGTGGTGCCGTCGCGGTACTGTGCCCCCGAGTCGATCAGTAGCAGCCCCTTCGGCTCTACCTGCAGGCTGCTCTCCGGTGATGCGTGGTAGTGGATGATAGCACCGTTGCCGGCATAACCGCAGATGGTGGCGAAGCTCTCACCTACGTAGAGATCCTGTGCCGAGCGAACTTCGCGCAGCTTCTCTTCCACTTTCACTTCGGTCACCTCGCCGGCGGGAACCGCTTTCTCCAGCCACATGTAAAATTTCACCAGTGCCACACCATCTTTCACCATGGCATTGCGAAAACCCTGAAGCTCGGTTTCATTCTTCACGCTCTTCATCAGATCCACCGGTGAGGGGATGTCTATGATGTGGCAGTTGGCGGGTATCGCCTGCATCAGCTTGTAGTTGATCTTGTTACCTGTGATGCATATAGAGCTCTTCTCCGGCAGACGTGCTACATAGTCGAACACATCGTTGTAGCCGGTGATGCGGATACCCTGCTCCAGGAAGCCGTTCGCCACCTCGTCGGTCAGCTTCTCCGGGTTGATGAAGAGTACCGTCTCCTTCTCCGAGACATAAGCATAGGCCACCGCCACCGGGTTGTACTCCACATCGTTGCCACGCAGGTTGAAGGTCCAGGCCACCGCGTCGAGGGTGACGATCAGGATACCGTCGGCATCTCTCTTTTTCAGCTCTTTGTTGATCCGGGCAATCTTGTCGGGTACCGATTCGCCGGCAACCTCCACAGGGAGGGTGAATGCCTTGTTGACCGGTATCGCGGGACGATCAGCACGAATCACCGTGAAGGGATCGAACGCAGTCTCCAGCACGATACCCTTTGCCTCCAGTCTCTTTTTCAGCGCCACCGCATCGGAGGCGGCATAGACCAGACCGTCGATGCCTACCCTGCCGCCCTTGCCGGTCTGTTCGATGATCCACCCGGTCATCTCGGGCGTCTCCGGTTGACCCATCTTGAAGAGGTCAAAACCGGTCTCTTTCAGCTCTTCGGCTGCCTGAAGGAAGTAACGGGAGTCGGTCCAGACGCCCGCCTTCTCCCTGGTTACCACGGCGGTGCCGGCCGATCCGGTAAAACCGCTGATCCACTTCCTTGATTCCCAGTGCTGCGGTGGGTATTCACTCAGGTGCGCATCGGTACTGGGGATGATAAATGCATCCAGATTTTTCTCCTCCATGAACTGACGCATGGCGGTTACTCTTTCGGGGATCTCGTTCCTCTTCATATGGTTTGATTTTAGTTTTTTAAACAACAAATATACCAATTTGTTCTTATATTTGAGGGATATAACGGGAAACAGTTGGTGCCGGATGAACTACCTCTCTCATCTTCGGTTTCTTACAATAGTATCTCATAAAACAAACGGTATGAAGACAAGGATGACGCTTCGCAACATGCACTTTTATGCCTATCACGGCGCGATGCCTCATGAAAAGGTTGTAGGGGGCGATTACAGGGTTACCCTGCAGCTTGAAGCTGATTTGTCGGCTGCATGCGTTTCTGATGAGCTGGATGATACCATCAATTATGCCGGTCTGTATGACCTTGTAAAAAGTGAAATGGAGACTCCCTCACGGCTGATTGAACATGTGGCAGTACGAATCCGCACAAAAATAAAAGAGCAATATCCCGCTATTGATTCTCTCTCGGTCACCGTAGCCAAACTTCATCCTCCTGTGAATGGGATGTTGGAGGTGGCTGAGATAACAGTGACCGATTGAGTGGCATGACTGTTAACTCACAACTTTTTTCTATCTTTGCAGAAATATTTGAACAATGGATGATAGCGTAAAAGAGAGAGATCTTGCAACTGCTGTTGATGAGACGGACCTCAATCCCAGGCCGGATCATCCGGAGAGCGACATGTTGATGTTGCGCACCGAGAATCTGGTGAAGCGCTACGGGAAACGCACCGTAGTAAACCATGTCTCCATCAACGTGAAGCAAGGAGAGATCGTTGGACTGCTTGGCCCCAACGGTGCGGGCAAGACCACCACCTTCTACATGACGGTGGGGCTGGTGGTGCCCAACGAGGGTGAGATCTTTATCGGACAACAGAACATCACCAACTTCCCGGTTTACAGGCGTGCACAACACGGAATTGGCTACCTGGCTCAGGAGGCTTCCATCTTTCGTAAGATGACGGTGGAGGATAATATCAGATCGGTGCTCGAGTTCACCGAGATGACCCCCCAACAGCAGAGAGAGAAGCTGGAGAGCCTGATCGATGAGTTCGGGCTGCAGCAGGTGCGCAAGAATACCGGTGACCGCCTCTCGGGAGGTGAACGACGCCGTGCCGAGATTGCACGCTGTCTGGCCATCGACCCGAAATTCATCATGCTCGATGAGCCCTTTGCCGGCATCGACCCGATTGCCGTGCAGGATATCCAGTCGATTGTGGCTCAGTTGAAATACCGTAACATCGGCATCCTGATCACCGACCACAACGTGGATGAGACTCTCAGCATCACCGACAGGGCCTACCTGCTCTTTGAAGGGAAGGTGCTTTTCCAGGGTACCGCTGAAGAGCTGGCCGACAATCCCGTGGTGCGGGAGAAGTACCTGGGACGTGATTTCGAGCTACGCCGCCGAGTGTTTGACATCTCCAATCAGTAAGGCAATGGCCAGATTGCTCTCCATCGACTACGGAAAGAAGCGCACCGGTATCGCCGTGAGCGATCCGCTGCAGATCATCGCCAACGGCCTCACCACCGTGGAGACCACCCACCTGTTTGAATTCCTGGAGGAGTATCTGAAAAAAGAGGTGGTCTCCTGCATCGTGGTAGGTCTGCCGCGACAGATGAACAACGAGCCTTCGGAGAACATGAAGCGGATCGAACCCTTTGTCAACAGGTTGCGGAAGCTCTATCCCCATATCCCGGTGGAGTATTTCGATGAGCGATTCTCTTCGAAGATGGCACTCCAGACCATGATCGATGGGGGTGTGAAGAAGAAAGGACGGCAGAACAAAGCACTGGTGGATGAGATCAGTGCCACCATCATCCTGCAGGGATATTTGGAAAGCAAAAGAATGAGATTATGATTTTACCTATTTATATTTACGGACATCCGGTGCTGCGAAAGGTAGCACAGGATATCGATGCAGCAAACTACCCCAATCTGAAGGGGTTGGTAGACAATATGTTTGAGACGATGTACAATGCCGATGGGGTGGGGCTGGCCGGCCCCCAGGTGGGACTCTCAGAACGCATCTTCGTGGTCGATCTCTCTCCCCTGGCCAGCGAGGAGCATCCCGAGTTTCAGGATTTCAAGAGGGTGTTCATCAACGCCCATATCACCGAAAGAAGTGGTGACCTGGAAATGGTGGAGGAGGGGTGCCTCAGCATCCCCGGTATTCATGAGAAGGTGCCCCGTGAGGAAGAGGTGACCATTGCTTACCTCGATGACGAATTACAGCCGCTGGAGGAGCACTACTCCGGTTTCATGGCGCGGGTGATCCAGCATGAGTATGACCAT
>CAZBFS010000009.1:0-22465 GCA_964491215.1 uncultured Proteiniphilum sp. | reverse complement strand
GGACAATACCTGAAGAAGGAGGGCTTCCAATTTGAAAAAGCATATACCTCCTACCTCAAGAGAGCGGTGAAGACACTCAATGTGGTGCTCGATGAGATGGATCTCGATTGGATCCCCGTGGAGAAGACATGGCGCCTAAACGAGAAGCACTATGGCATGCTGCAGGGTCTCAACAAGGCTGAGACAGCTGCCAAGTATGGTGATGAGCAGGTGCTAGTATGGCGCCGCAGTTATGATATGCCACCGCTGCCGCTGGAAAAGAATGACGAGCGCTCACCGCTGCAGGATCCCCGCTACAAGGGAGTGGATGAGAAGGATCTCCCGCTGACCGAAGCGCTGAAAGATACTGTAGAGCGTATCCTGCCCTACTGGAACAACACCATCGTGCCGGAGATGAAGCAATACAATGAGGTGATCGTGGCAGCACATGGCAACAGCCTGCGAGGCATCATCAAGCACCTGAAGAACATCTCCGACGAGGAGATTGTAAGCCTCAACCTACCCACCGCTGTTCCCTACGTCTTCGAGTTCGACGATGAGATGAACCTGCAGAAGGATTATTTTCTGGGTGACCCGGAGGAGATCAAGAAGCTGATGGATGCGGTTGCCAACCAGGGTAAATCAAAATAAGAGGCCATTGTGCCTAATTGCCGGATAATCACCTTCCGGGAGTTGAACATACAGGTTGTACCGGCTTCGGCCGGCACAACCTTTTTTTATTGTGGAAAAAGCTGAAAATGATTGTCATCTCATTATTTTTTTTTAATTTTAAAGCATCAATCTTACAAATGTCAATACGTAGCATCCTTAAAAAATGAATAAACCCACCTTTTTATTACTCTTGCTCCTCTTTTTGGTAGCAAGTTGTGATAATGATCCTGACATTCAGAAACAATCTGATATTCAACTCACCTTTCCCTCCCGGATAATGGAGGCAGAATCGACCCCTTTCGAGGCAGCTACGCGGTGGCAGGAGGGGGAGCAAATAGGAGTCTTCACCGATGGGAATCCCACCCATCGTAACAAACCCTACACCACCAACGGATCCGGTTATTTCAACTCTTCCAACCCCATCTATTATCCCGGGGATGGGGAATCGTTCAACATCATTGCTTACTATCCCTACAACCCCGGACTGAGCGGTAACACACTTCCTGTCGACCTGGCCACTGATCCGCAAAACATCCTCTTCAGCAATAACCTGAAGGGAATATCGGCTGCCGACAAGAACATGATGAACAGACTTGATTTCAACCACCTGCTGCAACGGATTTACATCCGTCTCAGCGTTTTGGACGAAACCTTGCTCACCGATAATCTGAAAGTCAATCTGAGAGGATTCACCAAGGGTTCTCTCTCCCTAAGTGATGGCACAGTGACCGTAAATGAGGGAAGTAAAGGCATCATCCCGCTGGAGATCACCGGCGCAGGAAATGAAAGAATTGTGAGGGGGGTATTGCTCCCCTCAAAGGGAAGCAGCGTGGAGCTGACCATCACGATGGATGAGCTACAGTATAAGTGGACCATCCCTCTTATTGTGAAAGAAAATTATGTCTACACATACGGTGTGGAGCTCAGGGAGAGCAACATAGAGGTTACAACACCTCTTACCGCCGGTGGTAGCGGCGAGGCTTATAACTTGCGACCGGTGGGTATCACCAACCCTCCACCCGTGATTCCCACCGATCCGGATGATGGTGATCGTCCGGCTGTACGGATCTACATGGAGACTCCGGTGCCCACCTCCGGAAGCATCCCGCCCAACAGCTACCAGGTGATACATATGATCAGCAATCTGAGTTGGCTCAACAACAGCAATGCCACAGGTGAGGTGAGGAACTACACCATCCATTACGATACCGAGGAAATTTACCCCATATGGGTAGCCTACCCCCTTCACCCCTCGCACATGCGATCGGGCAACAGAACAGACGACTGGCAATATGACCCGTTGATACCGGTTGGCTATCAACCTGATCTCTTCTCCGGCTGGCAGACCCGCACGGTCAACAGAGGACACATGCTGCCCAGCGCCAGCAGAAGTGCCAGCCGTGATTTGAACAGGACAACCTTCTACTTCACCAACATGGTGGCACAGAACAGCGAGATGAACGGCACCACCTGGAGTGAGCTTGAAGAGAAAGTACGTTACTGGAGTAAGCAAACTGAATATGACACGCTTTATGTGGTGACCGGGAGCATCCTCCCCTCACCCCCCGAAACGATCAGCTATGCACTGGATGCCGCCGGCAGAAAGGCTGCCATCCCCAAATACCTCTACAAGGCCCTTTGCCGCAAGAACAAGCTGAACGGTGAATACAGCTCCATCGCATTCAAGATGGAGAACCGTCATACCGGTATCGATTACATCAGGAGCGTTCTATCTGTGGAGGAGCTGGAACAGGAAACCGGATTCACGTTCTTCAGTAAGCTGCCTGCAACTTCAGCCACCGAAGTGAAGAGACAAAACAGCCTCGGCAAATGGAATTGACGAGAAGTAAAACAATTCATCATTTAATATTGACAAATATGTTTGCATTCAAAAAAGTGATGCTACCCCTGGCAGGAATAGCGCTGCTGCTCAGCTCCTGCACAAAGGAAGATGTTCAAGAAGCAGCTATCGCCGGAATGGGGGTGGAGGCCACCTTTACCACCCCGGGTCCTGCGGGTTTTAGAGCCACGGGTAGCAGCTGGGAGGCAGGTGACATAGTAGGTATCTATGCCCTCAAAGCAGGGATGCCCCTGGCAGCGGGATCGGTTTACGACGGGAAAGAGAACATCGCTTACCAGAACAGCGTGGAGGGCTCTTCCGCCATCTTCACCGCTGTGGTGAACCCCATCAGGTTTCCGGGTGACGGAAGCGCCCTCGATTTTGTGGCCTATTACCCCTACAGCAACAACGTCAGCAGCAACTACATAGTGGCTATCGATCTGTCGCAACAGTCTCCACTGTCGGCTATCGACCTGATGCATGCCACCGTATCCGGTTAATCCAAGGCGAACACCTCGGTGCCACTCACTTTCAGCCACTCTCTGTCAAAGTACCAATTGATATTAACAACCGATGAGGGGCTATCGCTGTCAGGAGCCACCCTTACCATCGACAATGTGTTGACGCAGGGGAGCATGGACCTGGCAACCGGCAATGTGACGGCAGATAACGTTACCGGCAGCATCACCCCGGTAATGACCATCGATGAGACTGCCAACAGCGCAGTAGCCACCGCTATCCTCCTCCCCGGACAAGAGACCAATGCAATGACGGTGCATATCCAGCTGGCCGACGGCAAGCAGTATCATTGGATCCCTTCCGATGAGACACTGCTCGCCGGCAGTAGCAACAGTTACAGCCTGAACCTCACTGCCGGCGATACAGACCCCGGTAATGGACCTAAAGCCACCGATCTTTTCATCTCGGAATACATCGAGGGTAGCAGTAACAACAAATACATCGAGATCTTCAACGGCACCGGAGAGGAGGTCAATCTGACCGGTTACCGCGTTGTGCTTTACAGCAACGGCGCCACCACCCCCGGCAACACCCTGGAACTGACAGGCACCCTGACCGACAAGGGTGTGGTGGTCATCAGCAACGCCTCCGCGACACTCTACTCGGGTGAGGCCACCAGCAGTACCGTCACCTACTTCAACGGTGATGATGCTCTGGCACTGGAAAAGAGCAGCGACGGAGGGGTCACATACATAGTGGTAGATATCTTCGGATGCATCGGTGAAGATCCGGGTTCAAGCTGGACTGCTGACGGGGGTTACTCGACCACTGACAAAACACTCCGCAGAAAATCATCGATACATACCGGTGTCGCCGAGAATCCCACTGCCGGCTTTCCCACGCTGGCCACCGAATGGGACCTCTTCGAGAAAGATGATGCATCAGGACTGGGAAGCCATACCATGGAATAAACATACAAACATATAAAATCAAAATAAAATGAAACATTTCAAGCCTTACACACTGATTCTGGCCGCCCTGATGGTGATGGCGGCATGCAGCACGGACGATTGTCCGGAAAATCCGTTGGAAATAGGTAACAGACTGAAATTCTACTCCACCATCGGAGCGCCACAGACAAGAGCCTCCGGTACCACCTGGGAGCAGGGTGACGCCATCGGCGTCTATGCACTCACCAGCGGCACATCACTTCCGGCAGGCATCTACAACGTTAGAGAAAACATAAAATATACCACCTCCACCACCGACGGTCTTTTCCAGGCTGCCAGTGAGGGTATCTACTTCAGGGACCCGGCAGATAAGATCGACTTCGTGGCCTACTATCCCTACCGGGCAACCATCAACAACTACAGCTACCCGGTGAACGTGGCCGACCAGTCGTCGCCCGCGGCCATCGACCTGCTCTACTCCAACAACGCAGTTGGTGCTGACGAGTCCAACCCATTGGTAAACCTCAACTTCAACCATATGCTCTCGCAGCTGCTCTTCACACTCACTGCCGGTGATGGGATCACCTCACTCGAGGGACTGAGCATCACCTCCGGGGAGCTATTGGTGAACGGCTCCTTTGACCTGGGTAGCGGCACCTTCACCCCCGGCAGCACACGCCAGCCGGTGACCATGCACCTGGTGCACCACAACGACGGATCGGTCACCGCTTCGGCCATCCTGCCCCCGGGACAGGACATGAGCACTGTACCCTTCTCCTTCTCAGTGAACGGAATGACCTTCCGCTTCACCATGAATGACATCACGCTGGCCTCATCCACACAATACAGTTATCAACTGAACCTCTCCACCTCAGGTCTGACAGCCCTGAATCCCAACGCCACAATCACCGACTGGGTTGAAGGCAATCCCGGTGGTGAACCAATCGACCTGACACCCGATGGGGATACACCCGGTACGGGATCCCTCCTGGAAGAGACATTTGCCGACAGCCAGGGAGCATTCACCATCTATGACGTGTTGCTCCCCGATGGAAGCAGCTATGTATGGAAATGGGACAACAGAGGTTACATGAAAGCCAGCTCCTTTATTAGCGGAGCAAAAGCATCCGAGAGCTGGCTGATCACCCCGGCCATCGACATGAGCAACGCCACTGAAGCAACCCTCACCTTCGACCACGTGATCAATTATGCCGGAACCATGAGCAGTGACCAGACACTCTGGATCTCTTCCGATTACACCTCCGGCAATCCTGTGGCTGCCAGCTGGACTGAGCTGGTCATACCCACCTACCCTGCCGGAAATAACTGGACCTTCGTCTCTTCGGGCGATATTGCTATCCCGGCAGCCTTCACCGGCCAGGCCAATGTGCACATCGCCTTCAAGTATCTCTCCAACACCGACAATGCAGCCACCTGGGAGATTCAGAATCTGCTACTGGGCAGCGGTTCCGACCCTGACCCTGATACTCCCGGTCTGCTGTTCGCCGGCTCTGACTTCGAGGACTGGAACACTTTTCTTGCCACCCTCAATAATTATGGATTGAAGGAATACGCACTGCAAGCAGATGGAGGCATGGAGGGCAGTAAGGCGATGTCACTGATCGGTGATCCGCTCTCTGGAGGAAATGACTACGTCTTCACGGCAACGGTGCCGGCAGCAGGCAGCAGCCTCACCGGCAAGAGCCGCATCGTTTTCTACCTGAAAGGCACATCGTCCAAGTCGCTCTCCCTCAATGTCTACGATGCTGCAGGAGGATATTACAAATTCAACCTGGGCGACTACACGGCCGAGACGATCGTGGAACACTCACCCAGCAACAGCTATACCGGCACAATTGACACGGGAGGCGCATGGATGAAGGTGACCCTTAACATTTCAGGGCTGACCGACCTGGCCACAACCGCCGGTGAGAGCCTCTTCGCCCTGAAGATAGGGAAAGAAGCTGCTTACAACCTGCTGCTGGACAATTTCACCGTAGAATAATATGATTTTATTCATCCTGCAGGGTGGTAAGATACCCCCCGCAGGATGCCATCACGGGAATCAGACAAAAAGAGATCGTCCAACATTAGTGAATATCAATAACATTACTCATATGAAACATAAAGAGTGGATTTGGCTCATATTGCTGATTTTCACACTCCCCACCTTCTCCCAGAACGGGACAGGCATCAAAGGGAGAGTGACTGACAGCTACAGCGGTGAACCCATATCGGGTGTCCGGATCTTCCTGCGGGAGAACAACCACACCTCCGTCACCGATAGTGATGGAGCATTTGCCTTCACCGGTCTGCAGGCGGTGAACGAGGTGGTGGCATTCAACGCCGCCGACCTGAACCTGGAGATAACGGTGGTACTGAAAGCCGGTGAGGTGATCGACATGGGTATCATCAGGGCTGAACGCCAACAGGCTGTCACGCAGCAGCTCGTAGGCCTGATAGATGAGTCGATGCTCAACTTCGACAGTGATGGTGAGGGTCTCTCGCAGGATGTGAGCAGCATGGTGATCTTCTCCAACGATGTCTTTCTGAGGAACGCAGGTTACCAGTTCTCACAGTTCAGATACCGCATCAGAGGATATGAGAGTCGCTTTGAAGACCGTTACATCAACGGGATCAACTTCAACGAACAAGTGCGCGGTGTCTTCAATTACTCCTCCATAGGGGCACTCAACGATCTGACGCGCAACGGCGACGCGGTCAACTACTTCTCACCCTCCACCTTCTCCTTCGGCTCGATTGGTGGATCGGAGAACATCAACATGCGTCCTGGCAGCTACACCCGCGGGGGA
This sequence comes from uncultured Proteiniphilum sp., assembly GCA_964491215.1. Lineage (GTDB taxonomy): Bacteria > Bacteroidota > Bacteroidia > Bacteroidales > Dysgonomonadaceae > Proteiniphilum. Next base: position 15,752 of record CAZBFS010000009.1, on the reverse strand, counting down.
CGACTCACCGCATCACTGACCAACCGCAACTATTACTCACGGCTGATGTACTCCTACTCTACCGGTATGCAGGATAACGGCTGGGCGGTGACCAGCTCTGTAGGAGCCCGCTATTCACACGAGGGTGCCATCGAAGGTGTCTTCTACAGAAACTTCTCCTACGCCATCGGTGTGGAGAAAGAGTGGAACGGCGGCCGGCAGAGCCTCTCCTTTATCACTTTCGGGTCACCGGTGGAGAGGGGGCAGCAGGGCTCCTCATACCAGGAGGTGTATGATCTTACCGGCAACAACCTCTACAACCCTAACTGGGGGTACCAAAACGGGGAAAAGAGAAATGCACGCGTGGTGACCTCTTTCGATCCCACCGCCATCCTCTCCCACACCTGGGAGATCAACAACAACAGCCGACTCATCACGGGCCTGGGAGCCCACTACAACCGTTACGGTCGCTCCCGCCTCAACTGGTACAACGGTCCCGACCCACGTCCCGATTACTACCGTTACCTCCCCTCCTACCACGAGGATGCCACCTCGATAGACTATTACAGTTATCTCTGGCAGACCTGCGACAAGGAGACAAATATCTCGCAGCTCAACTGGGATCGGATGTGGGAGATCAACCGCATCAACAACAACAACGGCAACGGCTCATCGATTTACATGGTTGAAGAAGAGCGTTCCGACCTGTTTGAGACAGCACTCAACTCAACACTGAACACAGAACTGAACGAGAGGGTGACTCTCCATGCAGGTGTAGGTTACAAATATTCACTTTCAAAAAAGTTCAAGACAGTAGATGACCTGTTGGGCGGCAACTATCTGTTAGACCGCGACAAGTATGCCGAGCGTGACTTCCCCGGCAACGAGGAGGTGATACAGAACGACCTGAACTATCCCAACCGGGTGGTCTTTCCAGGAGATATCTTCGGATATGACTATCGCCTGCACGTACACACTGCCGACATATGGTTTCAGCAGGAACACAACTACCGCTACTTCAATCTCTACTACGGTGCAAAGATGAAATACTCCGGTTATCAGCGAGTGGGCAACATGCGCAACGGACGCTATCCGGAGAACTCGTTTGGTGAGGGAATGAAGCACCACTTCGTGGACTACGAGAGTAAAGCAGGTATCACCTACAAGCACAACGGACGCCACTTCTTCAGCGCTAACGTGAGTTACTCCACCAAAGCACCGCTGGTAGATCGCATCTATGTCTCACCCAACATCACCGATCAGGCAATCGAAGATCCACAGAGCATGAATATCCTCTCGGGTGACATCAGCTATGTCTTCTCCATGCCGTCGCTCTCCGGAAGGGTAACTCTTTTTCAGACCAACTTCTATGACGATATCAAGCGGGTGAGTTACTATCATGATACCGAACGCACCTTCGTTCACCATGTGTTGCCGGGACTCAATACCACCCACCGCGGGCTGGAGCTGGGGATGAACTACAAGCTGAATGAGACCTGGAGCTTAAATCTGATCGGGTCACTGGCTGAATACTATTACAGCAACAACCCGGAGGGGGTGATGACCTCTGAGAACGGGAAGATACAAAGCAAGAAGGAGACAGTCTACATGAAGGATTACTATGTGGGAGGCACGCCTCAGCAGATGGGTACTTTCGGGATCAACTTCTTCCGTAACTACTGGTTCGTCAACCTGAACCTGAACGGCTACGGAGGCAACTACGTGGAGATCGCACCTATCAGGCGACTTGCATCGAACTACACAACAGTACTGCCTCCCGGCACCAACGGTTACGACGAGGCTCTTTACAACGCCTATCTGGGTTTGATCGATCAGGAAAGTTACGATGGCGGGATCACCATGGACATCAGCATCGGCAAGATCCTCTACCTGCGAAACAGGAAGTCGATCAACTTCAACCTTTCAGTAAGCAACATACTCAACAACACCGATGTACGCACCGGAGGGTATGAACAGGGACGTATTCAGCTGGAATATCCGGAACGGTTTCCTTCCCGCTATTATTACATGCAGGGCATCAACACCTTCCTAAACGTCAGCTACCGTTTTTAACCATCATGATTGCATAAAACAACTGAAATAACAACCATTAGCATATGAAGACCAATATTTATTTACTCGGCATCTTACTTTTGGCACTCACCACCTGGTCATGTGAACGGGAATATAGTGCCCCTCCGCTGTCAATACCAGTGTACACCGGAGCGGAAGCCAACATTACCATCGCGAAGCTGAAATCACTTTATGCAGCCATTGAGGATCCCACGCTGATAGACGTGGATTATATCATCAAGGCAATGGTGACAGGCAACGATGAGTCGGGCAACATCTACAAGCAACTATACATCCAGGATGAGACCGGTGGTATCAACATGGGTGTGGATCAGAACTCGTTTTACACCGAGTATCGCGTGGGCCAGGAGGTCTATGTGACACTCAAGGGACTATACATGGTGAAGTATGGTGAGCAGCTGCAGATCGGCTATGGCGGCACCAACGCCAACCGTATCTCCTGGGAGCTGTTCAACTACCACCTCTTCAAGCATGGATGGCCCGACCTGAACAATGTGGAACCTACAGTCATCGAACTTTCGTCACTGAAGGAAAGCATGGTCAACACGCTGGTACAACTCAATGACGTCTACTTCACCGGTGGAGGGGTGCTCACCTACAGTGATGCCGACGCGACCACCAACAGGACACTGAAAGACAACAACGGCAACTCCATCATCGTGCGCAACAGCAACTATGCCTCCTTTGCCAACGACACCCTTCCTGAAGGTGCCGGCACATTGATCGGCATTCTCTCAAAGTTCCGCAACGACTGGCAGTTCTACATCCGCACCCTCGATGACGTGCAAAACTTCGGACAACCCATCCCTGAACCGGAAGAGGATCCCGACACCCCTCCCACTGGTGAAGAGATCCTCAACGAAACCTTCGCCACCGACCAGGGAGCATTTACGGTAGTTGACGTTACCTTGCCAGAGGGTGGCTCTTTTGTCTGGAAGTGGGAGAAATACAACAACAGCAATTACATGAAGGCAAGTGCATTCATCAGCGGCAGCGCCAGGAAATCAGAGAGCTGGCTCATCTCGCCAGCGATGAACCTGAAAGGAAAGAGCGAGGCGACCATCACATTCGACCATGCGATCAACTACGCCGGAACAATGTCATCGGAACAGGAGTTGTACATCTCTACCGGCTACAGCTCGGGAGCACCTTCCTCGGTCACATGGGAAAAGCTGACCATCACGACCTATCCGGCCGGCAACAACTGGAATTTCGTCTCCTCAGGTAACATCAGTGTGCCGGCATCGATGCTGGACAAGGAGAATGTGAGGATCGCATTCAAATACAGCTCCAGCACCTCAAACGCAGCTACCTGGGAGGTCAACAACGTGGTAGTAAAGTAAATTCGTTTGTGACATGAGAAAACATATCAATCTCTTTTTGTTCGGCTGGCTGCTGGCACTTCCCTTGCTGGTAGCCCAGCAGTGGACATATGAGGTCTACTCCGCAGCCTTCTACAACCTGGAGAACCTGTTCGATGTGGAGGATGATCCCGACAACCGCGGTGATGACGAATTCCTGCCTGAGGGACCTTACAACTGGACCCGCGAGAAATATGAGAAGAAGCTGGATAACCTGGCGGAGGTGATCAGCCGGTTGGGACGTGAGTACAGCCCGCTGGGTCCGGCAGTGATCGGAGTGAGCGAGGTGGAGAACCGACAGGTGCTGGAAGACCTGGTGAAGCGACCTGCTATCGCCGATATGGGTCTGGCCATCGTGCACGAGGACTCTCCCGATAGAAGAGGCATCGACGTAGCGATGCTTTACAACCCCCGTCTGTTCCACCTTGATGGTTACAGACTGATCCCCTATGTGGGTGAGGATTCCGGTTATGTGTCGCGTGACCACCTGCTGGCGAGCGGGACACTGGCCGGAGAACGGCTGCACCTGATGGTAGGCCACTGGCCCTCCCGTTACGGGGGAGATAAATCATCACACCTGAGGGAGAGGGCTGCCGCCATCGTACGGGCTGCCGCCGACTCATTGTGTGAAGCAGAGGGAGGTAAGACCAGGCTGCTGATCATGGGTGACCTGAACGATGACCCCACCAACCGCAGCGTCCGCAAGGTGCTCAATGCCCGCAAGCAGATCGGTGAGGTTAGGGAATGTGGTCTCTACAACCCTATGTGGAGGCTTTACGAGCTGGGTGTGGGCTCACTGGCCTACCAGGGCAAGTGGAGTCTCTTCGACCAGATTATCGTCTCACATGGATTGTTACAGGATCCCACGCAGTTGCGTTACTGGAAGACTGAGGTTTTTAACCGTAGCTTTCTGATTCAGCAGGAGGGTTCAAACAGAGGCTACCCGCGCCGTACCTTCTCCAACAACACCTTTATAAATGGATACAGCGACCACCTGCCGGTACTTGTTTACCTGATCAGGGAACAGCAATAAACGCTCTCACCCCCCCATCCGGACATAAAAAAAAAGCGGTTGCCTTCCTTTTAAGGAGACAACCGCTTTTACTTTTTTCTGCATCCTCAGAGAAGCGTTCGCAGATCTTCCGGATCGATGTTCATTGCGGTGATCACACCCTGTTCGTCGATCAGGTAGTTTCTGAAACCCTTTCTGAACCTGAAATCCTGATAGAGTTCTGAACCTGTACCATTTGTTTCGCGGTAACAGGGAATCTTCTCCAGGCGATCCATTGCCAGTGTTCGCTCCAGCACATTCCGGTTCTCGTCGAACGAGACCGATATGAATGTGACATCTGCGTTGTTCCGTGAAAGGAAATTATAGAGCTGAACATTGGCTGCACGGGATTGGGCGTCGTAACTTGCCCAGAAATTCAGGACAACTTTTTTACCTTTCAATTCGTGTATTGCTAGCCTCTCACCTTCCGAGTCCGTTAAAACGATGTCAGGAATCATTTCTCCGGGATGATAACCTATGGAAGGCAGATCACTGTTTACTGATCCTGATGAGAGTGCAAGTGAAAGAATTGCTGCAAGGCAAAAATTCACGTACTTCATAAATAAATAATTTGATTACTACTCAGACTTAGCTGTTGCTTCTCGCAGCATGCTAAACCCCTTGTCTTTAACCTCTTTTCGCTAAAAGTCGGTTATTTAGGTCTGCAAAAGTAGTTCAGTTTTGCTTACCAACACACATTTTCCCCAAAAAGAATCATTCTAAATGTTAAAATAAAATTTTATTAATTGTTTTCCTGCTGTTAATCAATTAATTACGGAAAAGAACGACTCTACCTCCTCAATGGAAGTATCTTTGAGAAGCACTCTCTTGTCGCTGTCCAACAGGTAGATTGTGGGTATGGCCTTGATATCGTAAAGCCTGTTGTGGGTGATCGCCATACCGGGATCGTAGCCATGCAGCCATTGCTGTGGCATCTGCGGCAGGTGAGCTTTCCACCCCTCCAGATCACTGTCGGGGTAGATGGTTAGAATGGTAAGCATGGTCCGTGTGGGGCTGTTCATTGACATGGCCCTGTTCAGGGCATATGAACCATCCAGGTAGCCGACAACAGCTTCACAGGTAGGGCAATCGGGATTGGAGAAGAGAAGCAGCAGATATTGGCTTTTAATATCCATCAGTGCTCGTGAGTCACCCGTTGGGAGGATGAAAGTGAAATTGTTGGCTTTTTCTCCCACCCTGTTCTGAAGTGTCATCTCCAGTTGGAACCGGTATCGCGAGCGTTCAGTCTCATCTAGCATGGAGGAGCTGCTGATCTCGTTCAGCACGGGGATGTAATGCTCTTCGTTGCGGAAAGGAGAGTTGGGATCATAGAAATACTTCTCCATCAGTGAGACGAAATAGCGGTACATGGTGCTATCGATCTGTGCCCTCTGCAGGGTGTTGAGCAAAGGGTCGGCGGATTCAACTGCAGGCATGAAGCTAAGGAGATGAATGTAATCGACAAAAGCCTGTTCAGTGATTGCCGGTTTACGTGTTAGTTCACTATCATCAAAGTCGAACCGATCCCAGAAATGGTGTATCAGGTATTGAGCCCTTTCATCGGGATCGGTGATTGATGCCGGCACCCTCGGCAGAACAAATGTATCTGGCAGAACCGTTTCCGGTTCATACAGTTCATGGATCTCGGAACCGCTTTTCTTGCTCGAGGAGCAGGCAATGTTGGTAAGGAGGGCAAAACAGGCACAAAAGGCGATAAAAGTAACGTTTCTCATCATCAGTGATGCTATGATTCCGGGAGTAAAGATAGCAAAAAAATGAGATACCGGAGTGAATGAAGCATGTGTCAATTGAGTGAACCGATAATTTTTGTATATTTGTGATTCACACTTTGTCCGATTCAGACATGGATAATTACATCGTTTCAGCAAGAAAATACAGGCCGTCTACTTTCCAGAGCGTCGTGGGACAGAAAGCACTCACCACCACACTGAGAAACGCCATTGCCGGCAACAAGCTGGCTCATGCCTATCTCTTCAGTGGTCCGAGGGGTGTGGGCAAGACCACCTGTGCCCGTATATTTGCCAAGACGATTAACTGCCTGAGCCCAACAACCGATCACGAGGCTTGTAACGCCTGTGAATCGTGCGTGGCCTTCAACGAGCAGCGCTCCTACAACATCCACGAGCTGGATGCCGCCTCCAACAACGGGGTGGATGACATCCGCTCGCTAATTGACCAGGTGCGCATCCCTCCCCAGATAGGCAAGTACAAGGTCTACATCATCGACGAGGTACATATGCTCTCCCCGGCAGCCTTCAACTCGTTCCTCAAAACACTGGAAGAGCCGCCAGCACATGCCATCTTCATCCTGGCCACCACGGAGAAACACAAGATCATCCCCACCATCCTCTCCCGCTGCCAGGTTTACGACTTCAACCGCATCAGCATTGGTGACATCGTGGATCATCTGCAACATGTGGCAGTGCAGGAGGGAGTGACTGCCGAAGAGGAAGCACTTAACATCATCGCACAGAAGGCCGACGGGGGGATGCGTGATGCGCTCTCGATCTTCGATCAGACAGTGAGTTACACGGGTGGTAAGATCACCTACCATGCGGTGATTGAAAATCTGAATGTGCTGGATTATGAATACTACTTTAAGTTGACTGAAGCGATTCTTTCGGGGAGTGTGCCGGAATGTCTGCTGATCGTGAACGACATCCTCAACAGAGGATTCGAAGGACAGCACATCATCAGTGGTATTGCCTCGCACTTCCGTGACTTGCTGGTCAGCAGGGATGCCGTAACTGCGGAATTGTTCCAGGTGGGCCCTGCCATTCGGGAACGTTATACCGACATGGCCAAAAGATGCAGCAGCGCTTTTCTCTATGAGGCGATTACTATTGCCAACGATTGCGACCTAAACTACCGCATCAGCAAAAACAAACGATTGATGCTGGAGCTGATGTTCATCAAAATGTGCCAACTCACCGAAAAGAGCACAGCAGTGAAGGAAGAAAAAAAAAAGGGTCTGAAACCGATTGAGGTAGGGCAAAAGAGCAGCGACAACACAACAGCTACAAAACCGGCAAGTAGGTCGGACAAGGTGTCGACAAACAATACCATACCTTCACAGGAGGCATCACGGGAGGCCGTTCGCGAGCCTGCCCCGCAGCCGGTAGTGAAAGAGCCGCAAGAAGCAGCCTACTCCGCTACTCCCCGTCGCGAGAGGGCCGTTTCGCAGAAAAAACGAAGCGCCTCGGGTTCCGGCATGGGGATCTCTCTCAGCTCACTGAGCGGAAGCAAAGCGAGTGAACCGGAGACAACAGGTGAGGAGAAGGAGATCTCCGGATCTCGACTCTTCAGTGAAGGGGAGCTTCTGGCAGCATGGCACGAGTATACAGAGAGCCTCACCGAGGAAAAGCTATTAAAAAACACCATGTCTCTTTATCTGCCACGATTGATCGGTGAGGAGCTCTTCGAGGTGGAGGTAAACACTGATTTGAACAAGCAATACCTCACCGACAACAGCCTCTCCATCCTCTCTTTTCTGCGTGAAAAGTTGGACAACGGAGCAATCACCATGACAATACGGATTGCCGAGGGCAATGCCATCCGCAAGGCTCTCACCTCCCGTGAGATCTTTGATGAGATGACAAAAAAGAATCCATCTCTTCAGAAACTATCCGATGAGTTTGGGCTCGAGCTGAGCTAATCACAATTTTTCATTCAGGTGTGGTCACACCACGAACTCCAATAAGTAAGATTGATCATTCTCTCAATGAGACTCACCATTCCTCTTCTGATATTGTGTCTTCTCTTCCATGCCTGTAGCGGGTCAGAGAAAAAACAACCACCACCTGTCCCCGATCTGCAAAGCGTTTTGAAAGAGGTTCCGGATCATCATGATACCATTATTGATGCCAGTTACAGTTTCGAAGAGGCCATTGCGGGTTCCAATGCACCCAGGATTATCATTGATCAGCTGGAGCTGCTGGAGGTCTTTTACCGCTCTGTGGATGGAGAGATACACAGGGGACAAATCATGTGCAACAAGAAAATTGCCGGTGAGATTAGCGAGTTATTCGCGCTGATGCTTGCAGAGCGATTCGTGATCGAGAAGGTTATCCCCGTGGTGAGGTACGGTTGGGACGACAGCCTCTCCATGGCAGACAACAACAGTTACAGTTTCTGTTACCGCGACATCACCTATTCGAAGCATGCTGACGGAATGGCAATAGACATCAATCCACGCTTCAATCCCCTTCGATGGAAAAAGGAGGCACACCCCAACAAACCGTTGGGAGCAGTCTACGACACCACCGTCAATGGTACGCTCTACCCTGGTCATCCGGTGGTGAAAGCTTTTACCGACAAGGGTTTCCGCTGGGGTCACAGCTTCACGAAATATTATGACGACCATCACTTCGAGAAGCGATAGGCACTAATAACCAATCCAGGACTCCCTGTCAAGGCTGCGGTAACTGATTGCTTCTGCCAGGTGCACCGCACTCACCGACTCGCTGCCCGCCAGATCGGCAATGGTACGTGCCACTTTCAGGATACGGCTGTAGGCGCGTGCTGAGAGTGATAGTCTCTCCATGGCCGATTTCAGCAGTTTCAGTCCCGCCCCATCGGGCTGTGCATAACGATAGAGCATCTTGCTGCTCATCTGCGCGTTACAGTAAACACCCTTCGCTTTTCTGAATCGTTCCTTCTGTATCTCACGTCCTCTCATCACCCTCTGACGAATCGCCTCACTCTTTTCTGCCTCTGCTGTACCTGCTATCTTTTCGAACGGTACCGGTACAATCTCAATCTGCATGTCGATGCGGTCAAGCAATGGTCCCGATATCCTGTTAAGATAGCGCTGTACAGCGCCGGGGGTACAAACACACTCTTTTTCAGGGTGATTGTGAAAGCCACAGGGACATGGATTCATTGCTGCCACCAACATGAAGCTAGCGGGATACTCCACACTGAACCGGGCTCGTGAAATGATGATCTTACGGTCTTCCAGCGGTTGACGCATCACTTCCAGCACATTGCGGTTGTACTCGGGCAGTTCATCCAGGAAAAGGACTCCGTTGTGAGCCAGACTGATCTCTCCCGGTTGCGGCCATGAGCCACCACCCACCATGGCCACATCAGAGATGGTGTGATGGGGGGAGCGAAACGGGCGCCGGGCCATCAGCGACATGTGTTGCCCTGTTTTGCCGGCCACACTGTGTATCTTGGTTGTCTCGAGTGCCTCCTCCATCGTGAAGGGTGGCAGTATGGAGGAGATCCTTTTGGCCATCATCGACTTTCCTGAGCCGGGCGGCCCAATCATAATCACATTGTGGCCCCCTGTTGCTGCCACCTCCAGCGCTCGTTTCACGCTCTCCTGTCCCTTGACGTCGGAGAAGTCATTCTCAAAGGAAGCACGTTGCTCCATAAAGAGACGCCCCAGGTCTACCTCTACCCGTTGTAAGTTGCTCTCCTCATTGAAGAAGTCAACCACCTGCAGGATATTCTCCACACCGTAAACAGAAATTCCCTCCACCACGGCAGCCTCCCTGGCATTGGCTAACGGCAGGATCAGAAAGGTGAAACCCTGCTCCTTTGCCATCACGGCAATTGACAAGGCCCCTTTCAGGGGGAGGATCTTGCCATCGAGCGACAACTCGCCCATCATCAGTGATTGTGACAGTCGATCAGTGCGAATTGCACCAGAAGCGGCCAACACGCCCACCGCCAGGGGCAGGTCGTATGCCGACCCCTCCTTTCTGATATCGGCAGGTGACATGTTGATGACAATTTGTTGACGTGGAAAACAGAGGCCATTCACCTCCAGGGCGGATACAATCCGTTCGTGGCTCTCCTTAACGCTTGTGTCGGGGAGGCCTACCAACAGGAAGCGAATGCCGCGGGAGACATTCACCTCTATTGTGATGAGCGTAGCATGAATACCTTGTACAGCCGCCCCAAATACTTTGACCAGCATGTAACCGGGATTTGAATGATACTTACTTTCCGGAAGCCTCAGCGATCACTTCCGCGATACCATGTGCAGGGATGTTGCGCATCTTAATATTCCCATCGGGGTCTATGAGAATGTTATATGGAATATACTGAACGTTATAGTTCTCCACGATATCCGCCCCCCAGCCTCTCTTCTCGGGTACCGAGATCCATGGAAGGGAGTCAGTCTGGGCATAACCCAGCGGATAGACATCGGAATCGATGTAGATGGTGACAAACGAGGCCTCTTCATCATCCATCCTGGAATACTCCTCTTTCAGCAGTTGTATCATTTCACGGGAATCATCACCGGCGGTAGAAACAAAAGACAATAGCAGATACTTACCTCTGAAATTGTTTGAACGTATATCCTCACCCTCCATGTCTTTCAGCGAGAAATAAGGCATCCTGGCGCCCTCTGCCGATCGGCTGATCTTCTCGGAATAAGCCTTCAGCTTCAGGGCCAACTCACTCTGCAATATTTCACCCTGCATGTATCCCAGCACACGTTCCAGCGCAGCAGGATTGTCGCTCTTTACAAAGAAACTGTTGATCAAAATGAGGCTTGACATTTTCGCCGGATTGGCCTTTATCGTCTCCTCCGCCCTGATTATAAGCTCATGATTGAGCACATTCAGTTTTAACAACTCTTCCTGCCGGGAATGTGAATGGCTGTTACTGTTATCGAACTCACTACTCAGCCATAGATTTTTCAACAACTGAGCACGTTGTTTGAGCAGATCCTCATTATCCAATTTGAAAAGTGTAAGTTCATCGTTCACCTTGTTCCCCCTGACGGCGATCAGATCGGGCAGCAACGCATCACCTTTCACCGTGATCCGGTCATCTCTGCCGGCAAAAACCACTACAGCGCTCTCATAATGATCAAGATATAACGAATAAGCAGTAAGGGTGTCGGGGTTGGTCATGTAGCTGAAACGACCCTTTACATCAACCGGGATGGTATCGATGACCAGTGAATCGGCAGAGAGATAAGTGGCAAGAATATAGGATGAATCAATTTTTTCAATTTTTCCGTTGATAAAGGTTCCCTCACGGCTGCCACAAGAGAGCGCCATCCACAAGGTGACCAGAAAAAATAGTATGCCTGAATATTTTGCCATAGATAACCACAGTTTTTCAGAACTGTCAGTGTCAATTCAATATGCTTTTAGGCGTTGTAACAGCCGAATCTTCCAATTAGACAAAGGTAATGGCATTTTTTTAAATATTCAATCATTTTCACATTTATTTTGTTTTATTTTTTATCTCTCACCCCAATCCGCTCTACAACGGTCGGAATGTGAAGGAAAATCATTAGATTTGTATCTCCAAATGCCCATTAACCTATGTATTTTTCCATCGTGATTCCCCTCTACAATCGTCCGGATGAGCTGGATGAGCTGTTGGCGAGCCTCTGTGAACAGCGCGACAAACGGTTCGAAGTGATTGTCGCGGAGGATGGCTCCACCCGAAAAGGCGATTGGGTGGTGGAACAATACCGTGGCAGGTTAACGATCAGCTATTTCGAGAAGAGCAACAGTGGTCCCGGCCTCACCCGCAATGCCGGTGCGGCCAGGGCATCGGGCGACTACCTCATCTTCTTCGACTCCGACTGCATCATTCCGCCACACTATTTAGCAACAGTATCTGCATATCTCGAAGCCAACAAAACTGATGCATTTGGAGGTCCTGATGCTGCCCTGCCCACCTTCACCCCGATACAGAAGGCAATAAATTACGCCATGACATCCTTCTTTACAACAGGTGGCATCCGTGGCGGAAAGCGGTCGATGGAGAAGTTTCACCCACGGAGTTTCAACCTGGGGGTATCGAGGGATGCATTCAACAGGTTGGGGGGATATGGCACCATGCGCTTTGGTGAGGATATCGATTTCAGTCTGCGGCTCATGAAAGCGGGTTTTCGTACAGCCCTGATACCGGATGCCTATGTCTATCACAAACGGCGATCCACCTTCGGTCAGTTCTTCAAGCAGGTCTACAACTCCGGTATTGCCCGGATCAATCTCCACTTGCTGCATCCCGGTTCACTCAGGGTGGTACACATGCTACCGGCATTGTTCGTGGCGGGCATGACGCTGATCATGTTCACTGCCCTTTTACTGCCGGCATTGCTTCTGCTTCCGATTCTCTACAGTCTGATAATCTTCATCGATTCACTGAGGATTAATCGGTCGTCAAAGGTGGCTCTTCAGAGCATCGCCGCCGCCTGGATACAGCTTACCGGCTATGGTAGCGGTTTCATCGCCGCCGTCTGGAAAAGGCTGATCCTGAAAAAGGGTGAGTTCAGGGCGTTTGAAAAGAAATTTTACGATTAATCTTTCTGACCGTAGGCAAGGTCACCCGCATCACCGATGCCCGGCACGATGTAGGATGACTCATTCAAATCCGGATCGATGGCAGCCGCCCAGATGGTTGTTTTCTCTTCGGGGAAATTCTGCATGCAATAGTCGATTGCCTGCTGGCTGGCGATGATGGTAGCGATATGGATATGTGAAGGGTTTCCCTTGGTGAGCAGCGCCCGGTAGGTAAGCTCCATGCTGCCTCCGGTGGCCAGCATCGGATCGGTCAGGATAAGCGTTTTTCCTTCAATCGATGGTGATGCGATATATTCAATATGAATGTCGAAAGTCTTATGTCCCGTCTCCTTATATTTTCGGTATGCCGACACAAAAGCATTCTCCGCCGCATCAAAATAGTTGAGCACCCCGTGATGATAAGGCAGTCCCGCCCGTAATATGGTGGCGATCACGATCTCCTCATCGGGTACGCTCACCTTAGCCACATCCAGCGGAGTGGTCACCTCGATTGTCTTGTAGCGTAACTCTTTGCTGATCTCATAAGCCATGATCTCTCCCAGCCGCTCGATGTTGCGACGAAAACGAAGCCTGTCGCCCTGGATGGTGACATCGCGAATTTCACGGACAAAGGAGTTGAGTAAGGAGTTGGTTTCCGAAAAGTTGGTTACTTTCATGCTTGTGGTTCTAAAGTGATCGATCATTTTTCGGAAAACAAAGGTAATGTTTTTCAGCAGTATGGTAAACAATTCACCTATTTTTTTGTTGAAAGAGAGGTTTTTCTGCGAAAAAACGCATAATTAAAGAAAATTTTCTTTAATTCCTTTCCGGTTTCGGAGAAAATCACTATTTTTGTATCGCTGTTTTTAGGTTCATCAAAGCAGAGTTTTATTCAAACATATATAACAACCCAAAATTTATCAAAATGGCAAATTTAGATTTAAGCAAGTATGGCATTACGGATGTGAAGGAAATCGTCCACAACCCGTCATACGAACAACTCTTTAAGGAAGAAACAAATCCCAACCTTGAAGGGTATGAAAGAGGTCAGGTAACAGAACTGGGCGCTGTCAACGTCATGACCGGCGTCTTTACCGGACGTTCTCCCAAAGATAAATACATCGTCAAGGATGACACCACAAAAGATACCATATGGTGGACCACTCCCGAATCGAAAAACGACAACAAACCCATTTCAACCGAGGTTTGGAACGATTTAAAGGAGACCACAGTGAAACAGCTTTCCGGCAAGAGACTCTTCGTGATGGACACCTTCGCCGGTGCCAACCACGACTCCAGGCTGAAAGTACGTTTCATCATGGAGGTCGCATGGCAGGCGCATTTCGTAAAGAACATGTTTATTCGTCCTACCGAAGAGGAGTTGGCCAACTATGGTGAACCCGATTTCGTGTCGCTGAACGCATCCAAGACCACCAATCCCAAATGGGAAGAGCACGGCCTCAACTCTGAGAACTACACCGTTTTCAATCTGACTGAAAGAATGCATTGTGTGGGCGGTTCATGGTATGGAGGTGAGATGAAGAAAGGAATCTTCGCCATGATGAATTACTACCTGCCGCTGAACGGCATGGCTTCCATGCACTGCTCTGCCAATGTAGGCAAGGAGGGTGACACCGCTATCTTCTTTGGACTCTCGGGTACAGGTAAGACCACCCTCTCAACCGATCCCAAACGTGCACTGATCGGTGACGACGAACATGGTTGGGACGATGAAGGGGTATTCAACTTCGAAGGGGGTTGTTATGCCAAGACCATCAACCTCGACAAGGAGTCTGAACCTGATATCTACAGGGCTATCAAGCGGGATGCTCTTTTGGAGAACGTGACCGTGGATGAGAACGGTAAGATTGACTTCAATGATGGATCGGTTACACAGAACACCCGTGTTTCCTACCCCATCTATCATATCGATAACATTGTGAAGCCGGTGTCCAAGGGCGGTCCTGCCCAGAAGGTGATCTTCCTGACTGCTGATGCTTTTGGCGTATTGCCTCCGGTATCGAAGCTTACCCCTGAACAGACCAAGTACCACTTCCTCTCCGGTTTCACCGCCAAGCTGGCTGGTACAGAGAGAGGGGTAACTGCTCCGCAACCCACCTTCTCAGCCTGTTTTGGTGCTGCCTTCCTCTCACTCCACCCCACCAAGTATGGTGAAGAGCTGGTGAAGAAGATGGAAGCGAGCGGCGCTACCGCCTACCTGGTGAACACCGGATGGAACGGTACCGGTAAGCGTATCTCCATCAAGGATACTCGCGGTATCATCGACAGAATCCTTGACGGCTCTATCGATAAGGCAGAGACAATGATGATCCCATACTTCAACCTGGAGGTGCCCACCACACTGCAGGATGTAGACGACAAAATCCTCGATCCGCGTAACACCTATGCTGATGTGAAGGAGTGGGATGAAAAGGCACGCGATCTGGCCGGCCGCTTTATCAAGAACTTCGAGAAGTTCACCGATAACGAAGAGGGCAAGGCGCTGGTAGCTGCCGGACCACAGCTCGATTAGGCACAATCTTTTTGATATCCAATATGCAGAGAGGCTGTCCATCGGGACAGCCTCTCTCTTTTTTGTGCAATTGATCACTCAAGCTTCCTGCAGGTAAGTTTACTCCAGGATCATCAGCTCCACCTTCCGGAAGTCGATGGGATGACTTTCGCTTTGCAGCGAGATGGTTCCCTTGTGCAGCATCTTGTCACCACCGTTGAGGTCGAACAACAGGGGATAAGTGGCATCGCGTTCATCCAGCTGCGGTTGGTTGTAGTGCAACACGGTATCGCCGTTCACCAGATGGTAAAGCACCTCGTTGCCCCTCACCTCCAACTCTGCTGTCACCCATTCTTCTCCGAAAAAGAAGTCGGAACTAGAGCTGATGCAGTGATCCAGGATCAACTCATCCTCCATCACGATGTTGGTGCCGGGGGTACAGACATTCAGGTTGGTACGTTCCACCAGCGAGT
>CAZBFS010000008.1:0-23537 GCA_964491215.1 uncultured Proteiniphilum sp. | reverse complement strand
ATGATGCTCAGGTTGGGTATGAAGCCGTTCCTGCCGGAAAAGACCTGGTAATAGGGTGGGGTATTGAAAGTTGATTTTCGTTTCGGGTGTATACACTCCCTGCAATCACGGATAGCTGATGGCGGATCAGCCAGATAGGCATCAGGGAAAGAGACCTCTGTCTCAATGCCGATCAGTCGGCAAACCAGCTGACGCAGCTCCTCGTTGAAGTCGTGCAGAAAATGTTTTTTCTCCTCGTAGAAGGGGCGGAACTCATCTTCGTAGTACTGAAAGAAGGGTGTGGAGCGGTATGCCGACACGATGGCGTTCCAGTGAAGGTGTTGCCAGTTGCCGTGATCGGCGATGCGGATGTCCCGCATAGTAGTTCTGTTGCCAGAGGGTTTTTCCACCGGGATGGTGAGAGGAAGGATCCCGTTGGCACCGGCAATGTTACAGCGGTTTCGGTAGCTTTGTTTCTGATAGCTGTCGCAGATTTCAATTTCAGCATGCTCGGCATTTAGCAGCAAAGCATAGTATGCAACGGGAGCAAGGTAGCAGGAGGTGAGAAGCACCCTGTGTTTCTTTTCACCTCCGTTCATGCCGGAATGCGAGCGCTGCGGAACAGCCTGTTCCAGCGTATCTTTCCGTTGAACCATCCCTTGTCTTTTTCCAGAGACAACCAGATGAGCATCGGCTTGCCCACGATATGATCCTCAGGGACGAAGCCCCACACGCGTGAGTCGGCTGAGTTATGGCGGTTGTCGCCCATCATGAAGTAATAGTCGAACCGGAAGGTGTAGGAATCGGCTACTTCGCCATTGATAAACACCTTGCCGTTGCGGTAGGCAAAATCGTTGCCCTCGTAGTTCTTGATGCAACGCTCATATGCTGCAACCTTGAACGGCACATCGCTGTCGAAACTGATCGTTTCACCCTTCTTCGGAATCCAAAGCGGGCCGAAGGTATCGCGCGACCAGCCGGTATCGTATCCGATGGGGTAGTAGTAGCTCATGCCTGGTTGTTCCTTTTCCCTGATAATCTCCCACACGAAAGGTTTGGCTTTCAGTTGTGTCACCATCTCCTCAGTGAGGGGGATGCTGAAGTAGAGTCGCCCGTTGTTGCCGTTGCGGGGGTGAAGGCCAAACATTGCCAGGTTGAGGCTGTCCACCCCTGCCAGGTCTTGTGAACGGGTCACCACCTGTCCGTAGCTGTTTTGCGTTTCAAAGTCCGCCTTGTTGATACCCAGATCATCGAAGAGACTCGCGGCGATGGTGGTGCCGTCGGTATGGATCATGTAGTTGTGTTGAGAGAGACGAGGATTGGGCAGGTAATTGTTGTCGATGAAGACACTGTCGTTGTGCAGGGTGATGGTCTCACCCGGCAGACCGATGCATCGTTTCACGTAGTTCTCGCGTCGGTCGACGGGGCGATAAACGATCTCACCATAGGTACGCCGGTCTGATCTCACTCCGGCGCTGCCGTTCGCATTGAGCCTTGAGAGGGTGTAAAAGTCGACCCCCTGCATGTTGAGCGCTACCGTGTCACCGGTAGGGAAGTTGAAGACCACGATGTCGTTTCTCTCCACCTTGCCGAATCCTTTCAGTCGTCTGTACTTCCACTGTGGCTTTTCGAAATAGGACTTGCCACCCACCACCGGCATGGTGTGCTGTGCGAGTGGGAAAGAGAGGGGCGTGATGGGTGCGCGGGGACCGTAGCTAACCTTGCTCACCGCCAGGAAATCACCCACCAGCAAGGACTTCTCGAGCGACGAGGTGGGGATCTGGTAGTTCTGGAAGAAGAAGGTGTTTATGAAATAGACCGCTATCAGTGCAAAGATGATGGCATCGACCCACTCCATGGTCTTGCGGAAGGTGTCGTTCTTCGATTTTTTCCAGAAGGACCAGGGGATGAACTTGGTGATGTAGATATCGAAAAAGAGCAGGATGAAAAGCAATATCCAGGGTGATCCGGCCCATAGCGAGAAGAACAGGGTCGCGACAAACCAAACGGCAAACCAGAACCATTGATGCCTAGTAGCCGAGGAAATACGTTGTTTAAATGTCATAGTGGTTAATTCTTACAAGATCAGTTTATAATGAGCCCAGCATATCTTTCATGCCGAGGAATCCTTTCCTGCCTTTGGTGAATTCGGCAGCAAGCACTGCCCCAAGCGCAAGGCCGCTGCGGTTCTTGGCATCATGTGTGATGCGGATGACATCACACGCCGATTCGTAAGTCACTGTGTGGATACCGGATACCTCGCCTTCGCGGAATGCTTCTATGGGCAGCTCACCGGAGGCTCCCTCCTGTCCTAATACCCACTTTTCTTTACGATCCAGCTGTTCAATGATTTCCTCGGCAAGGGTGATGGCGGTGCCACTTGGGGCATCCAGCTTATGGATATGGTGGGTTTCTGCCATCCGTACGTCGTAGTCGGGATAACGGTTCATGATTTTTGCCAGGTAGCTGTTTAGTGCAAAGAAGATATTCACTCCCAGGCTGAAGTTGGAGGCATAAAAGAAGGTCTTCCCATTTTTATCGCACTCCTCCCTTATTTCATCCAGTTGCTCGAGCCAGCCTGTGGTACCCGATACCACAGGAACACCTGCTGCAAATGCTTTCTTGTAGTTCTGCAGTGCGCTCTGCGGGGAGGTGAACTCTATTGCCACCTCTGCGCTGGCGAATTCGGGCGAAATGAACTTATCCTCTTCGCCCATATCGATGGTGCAAACGATCTCATGCCCTCTCTCCAGGGCGATGCGTTCAATTTCATGTCCCATCTTTCCGTATCCGATCAGTGCTATCTTCATCTTTTTTTTACTTTTTTTACCTGCCTGCTTCCGGCTGTGAAACCAACAAAAGTACAAAATAAATAGATAATGCATGTACCTCAACCCATAAATTCATCCTTCACAGCAGGCTATGGTCAGAGCCATCCCTCATTGCGGTACCACTCAACAGTCATCTCTACTCCCTCTTTCAGCCTCCAGCGTGGAGTGAAACCGATATCTTCTTTCAGAGGTGTTACATCGCACAACCAGTTTCGCTGCTTCATAATGAGGTACTTGTCGCTGTTGAGTGTGGTTGTTTTGCCCAGCAGGGAAGAGACCCTCCCGCTCATAAAAGCGGCGTATTTTACCAACCATAGAGGCAGCTTCAGCCGGATCACCCTCTTTTTCCCAATTGTCTCTTTTACGATTAAATTGAACTCACTGTCGGTATAGCTGTCGCCGTCAGCTACGAAATAACTTTTGTTTTTGATCCCTTTAGTCAGGAGAGTGAAGATCACCTCTGCCAGGTCCTGACTGTGGATAAAGGTTAGAAGTTGCTTCTGGAATCCGGCACCCACATCCAGGCCCTTCTTCACTGCTTTCATCAGGATGAGGTAGTCTTTGTCACGGGGCCCGTAGACCCCGGTGGGGCGGACGATCAGCCAGGGGAGGTCATCAACGCTCATCAGGTATTGCTCCGCTTTCAGCTTGCTTCTTCCGTAAGCGGTGTTGGGGTGGGGTTCACTCTCCGCACTGAACGGGGTATACCCCCTTTCATCTCCCGGGCCCATCACGCTGAGTGAGCTGAGCAGCAGGAAGGTGCCGGTGAGGGCGCCAGCCGCCTGCAATGACTCAACCAGGTGGCGTGTGTAGTGGTAGTTCACCCTGTCGAAATCATCGATCCGTCGTGCTTTGGTGAGGCCGGCCACATGGATCACCGCATCGAAAGGGCCCTGATGCTGTACCTGCATCCGCAGTTGTTGGGTGAGCTTCACGCTGTTGTTGTATTGCAGATCAATCATCCGGAGGCGCGGATCCTGTAGGTAGCGGAGGCTACTGCCGGAACGGATCCCTGCCCAGGTTTCATATCCCAGTTCAAGGGCCTTGTCTACAATGGTACTGCCTATAAATCCGCTGGCGCCGGTGATAAGGATTCTTTTTTTGTCCATGGTGATTCATTTCTCTCCTGCAAAAATAGCGATATCTTCATGAAATCACCCCATCTGCCCTCTTTAGATCAATTTTTTTATTACCTTGCGTTAACTAAAAAGGGGTTTAATTGTTCTAGATAAAAAGCAACAGAGATATTATGAGTAGAAAAACAACCTCCTCTTCCCCGGAGGGTAAACCGCGGAAGAAAGAACTGATCACATCCGTTACACAATTCCTTAACGAGAACAACGACAAGCAATACAATTACAAACAGATAGCCGCTGCACTCAACGTACGCGGTGAAGAGGGCCGACGACAGCTGGTGAAGGTGCTTGACAAGCTGCGTGACACCGATGTGCTGCTGGAGACCTCCCGTGGCAGGTACCGCATCAACAATCGCGGCCTGATGCTGGAGGGACGCTTCGAGAGAAGAAGCAACGGCAAGAACTTCTTTGTCCCCGACGATGATGCCAACATCATCAATATCCCGGAGCGAAACAGCAAACATGCCATGAATGGTGACCGGGTGCGGGTACAGCTGCTGGCCAAGCGCAAGCGCGCCGATACCGAGGGCACGGTGGTGGAGATTCTGGAACACACCCAGAGCCGCTTCGTGGGGGTGCTTGATGTGCAGAAGCACTTCGCTTTCCTGGTGATGGACAACAAGTATCTCTCTAACGACATCTTTATTCCGAAAGAGGACCTCAATGGTGCTGGTAACGGCGACAAGGTGGTTGCAGAGATTGTGGAATGGCCCGAGAAGGCAAACAACCCTGTGGGTAAGGTGATCGATATCCTGGGCAAACCGGGACAAAACGACACCGAGATGCATGCCATCCTGGCGCAGTATGACCTGCCTTACAAGTACCCCGAAGAGGTAGAAAAATATGCAGAGAAGATCTCCGACAAGATCAGCAAAGAAGAGATCTCTAAGCGTGAGGATTTCCGTGATGTGTTCACCATCACCATCGACCCCAAGGATGCCAAGGACTTTGACGATGCGCTCTCACTGCGACAGCTGTCGCCAAAGGAATGGGAGGTGGGTGTACATATCGCCGACGTAACGCATTACGTGCGACCGGGTGACCCGGTCGACCGGGAAGGGGAGAGCCGCGCCACATCGATCTACCTGGTGGATAGGACCATCCCGATGTTACCGGAGAGTCTGAGCAACGGGCTCTGCTCTCTTCGTCCCCAGGAGGAGAAGCTCTGTTTCTCGGTGATATTCACCCTTAACGACAAGGCTGAGGTCAAGCAATCTCGCATTGCCCGCACGGTGATCAAATCGGATAGCCGTCTCACCTACGAGGATGCCCAGGCGGTGATTGAGACCGGTAAGGGCGATTTCTCCGCAGAGATCCTACGGATGAACGATCTGGCCATCCAGCTGCGCGAGCGCCGCTTTACCGCCGGGGCGATCAATTTTGAACGTTATGAGGTGAAGTTCAACCTCGACGAGAAGGGGAAGCCGCTGGGTGTCTATTTCAAAGAGTCGAAAGAGGCCAACCACCTTATCGAGGAGTTCATGCTGCTGGCCAACAAGGCGGTGGCGGAAGCCGTCGGGAGGGTGCCCAAGGGTAAGAAAGCCAAGACGTTTGTCTATCGCATACACGATGTGCCTGATCCGGAAAAGCTGGATACGCTCAACTCATTTATTCTTCGTTTCGGTCATAAGATTAAACCGGATGGATCGAAAGTAGAGGTGGCGAAGAGCATCAACGCGCTGCTGGATAAGGTGCAGGGGCGTCCCGAGGAGAATCTTGTCGAGACCATCGCCATCCGCACCATGTCTAAAGCAGTCTACTCCACGAAGAATGTGGGACATTACGGCCTGGCCTTCGACTATTACACCCATTTCACCTCACCCATACGCCGTTATCCCGATATGCTGGTGCACCGTCTGCTGGAGAGTTATCTGGAGGGGGGCAGGAGCGCGGATCAGGCATCCCTGGAGGAGGAGTGCAAGCACTGCTCACAGATGGAGCAGGTTGCGTCGAACGCTGAACGTGATTCCATCAAGTACAAGCAGGTGGAGTTCATGTCCGACAAAATAGGGAAGGTGTACGATGGGGTTATCTCCGGTGTGACAGAGTGGGGTATCTATGTGGAGATCAACGAGAATAAATGCGAAGGGATGATCCCTATCCGTGAGATGGATGATGATTTCTATGAGCTGGATGAAAAGAACTTCCGTCTGGTAGGTCGTCGTACCAAAAGAGAGTATCGTCTCGGACAACCTGTGAGCATTCAGGTGGCAAGAGCGAACCTGGAAAGAAAGCAGCTCGATTTCACCTTTGCCTGAGCCGCTGTACCCTGCGGGTCTGACGAATAGAGGAACTCATTCCAAGTAAACGGAAGGCGATGTGGAGATATGCTCTACTATCAGCCACCTGCCCTGAAAGGAGTGCTTTCATCGCTTTCTTCATCGCAGCCAGAAGGCTGTAGGCAGCTGCTTCCGGCCATACGTAGTTCGGGTTCACCGCTTCGGTTAAGAAATATACAAACTCCGAGTAGTACTTCTGTTCGCGGCTTACCGGGCGTGCTGCTCTGTCGTGATAGCCAAAGGCTGCTTTCACCAGACCTAATTGGTATCCCTGTTTCCGTACGCGATGAACAAAGTTAAGGTCTTCACCGTAATGCGCGAAAATGGGGGCAAAAACACCCACCTCCTTTATTACAGAGAGAGGGAGCAGCCACATGGCTGCGTTGATAAACGGATAGGCCGTCACCTCATCCGGCAGTAGCAGCGCCTCCCCCCTGTTCTTCAGCCCTGTGTACTCCGAGAAGCCGAAGTCCACAGCATCCCCTTTTCCGTTCAGGTGCACAGGTGACAGAATACCGTATCCCCTCTTTTTTTCAGCTGCCGCAATCAGTCTCTCCAGCGTGTCAGGCTCGATCCATGCATCCTGATTGAGCAGGAACAGATAATCAAATCCTGCTTCTCTCGCGTAACGCATGCCGATGTTGTTTGCTCTCCCGAATCCGAGGTTTTCGTGGGTCTCCATCAGCACCACCCCGGGATATTCATTCCTGATGATCCTGCAGGTGTCGTCGTCCGATCCGTTATCGATCACCAGGATGGTTGCAGGCAGTGTCGAAGCCATCACTGAGGGGATACATTTGTGAATCCACCGCTCAAAGTTATAGGAGACGATGATGACACAGGCAGAAGGGGTTTTGCAAGACAGCTCAGTCATGTTGATTGGTAGCTTTGATCATACATCTCCGGAAGAAGGGTGGCTCCATTTTTTTCAGATCATTCTGATAGATCATCATTCCGCGATTGGGTCGGTAGTGAAACAGATGCTCCTCGAAAAAGCGACTGAAGAGATCGTAGTCCTGCTGATGATGATAGGTGCAGAGTGCCACTTTAACCGGTGCGCGCAACAGCTCTTCCATCCCCTTCAGTACGGATGATTCCGCGCCCTCCACATCTATTTTATAGAAGCCGGGCTTCTCTTCAGTCTCCCTGAAATAGTTGTCCAGCGTAATTTCATTGTTGTTATCCCTGTCTGATATAAATTGAGGGATGATGCTGATCTTCTCTTTCCATGGAGAAAAGGTTGCTTCCAATGCTTCAATCCACTCACGGTCCTGCTCAAAAAGATAGATCCTCTTCGTCTTCTCTATATTTATCAATGAGAAATAACCCTCTGCACACCCCACATCGGCCAGGATCTCATCATCCGTAATCCGGAAATCAACGTCGGTATAACAATGGGGCGCCTGTCCATCCTGTTCGATACGCAGGCTGTTGAACATCAGCTGCACAGTGCGTCTGTTCTGTGACCGTTTGAAATAGAGTCTTTTGCCATCGGTGATCACATAGGGCAGGCCGTTCGCCGGATCAGCGATTACCTCAACCTCTTCAGCGATGTATTTCTCCTGAAAAGCACCGAAGAAAGTAGTCAGGGGATGGGATGAAAGGTAGTCTACTGCATCACTGATCTCATCATCACCTGAAGGAAACCGGGAGAAGTGAGCTAAGATCCTCTTCCGCGCTTTTTTTTTCTTTTTCGTATGCAGATAGTCCTTCCATCGAGAGCGGACTTTGTAAATCAGTGTATCTATCGTCTTGTTCATATTGTCTCATTTTTCTTGGTCGATATCCATTCTCTGATCTCCCTGGTCATCTCCAGCTTAAACAGATGGCACAGCAGCAGGTAGAGCACGCCTGTAACAACAACATTCACCAGGATGAATGGCAGGTCCTTACCAGTGTGCAGGGTGAGGAGATATCCAGCAGCCACACTCACGAATGCAATGATCGCATAGGGAACGGTATCCTTCAGAAAGTCCAAAAGTGAATATTGAATCAGCTTCCGGGACAGAATAAGGGAGATGACTAGCGTGATATAGGTATAGACCACCCAGCTGGAGGCTAGACCCATGATGCCGTAGGGGAACAGTAGCGCTATCAGCAGCACCAGGATCACTCTTCTGATGATCTCCACTCCCAGGAAATAATTTGCTTTCTCGCGGGCTATGAACAGTTCATTCAGCACGAAGGCAAAGGGTGAGACCACTCCTGCAAGACATAACACCTGAAAATAGGGGACCGCCGGCAGCCATTTATCCTTGAATAGAAAGTGAAATGTGGGTTCAGCAATCAATATCATCAGAAAACCAATGGGGAAGGAGAGGAAGGCGAGTGATTTCATCATCTTGCTCACAACCCTTTTCAGTCGCTCGGTCTGTTCATTTATCTCAGGCAGCACCAGCATGGAGACAGAACGGAAGGTGTTGGAGAGAATGCCGAACGGGATCTCCTGATACTTATTGGCCTGACTGTAGTAACCCACCTGTCTCATTGAATTGGGGTAAAAGAAAGCGATGATGCTGGGGTAGATATTGTTGAAAACCGCATTGATCAGCGATGTAAGCAGAAGCTTATTGCTGAGTCCTGAGAATGAACGGAGAATCGTTAGACTGAATATGCGAAGAGGGATCCATCGCGAGTAGAGCCAGAGGAAGAGTGACCGGAAAAAGGCAAAAAGCAATGTCTGTGCCACCAGTGTCCAGACACCAAAGCCATTGAATACCATTACGATGGCGACTGCCGCAGTGATAATCAACGCGGCCATGTTCACTTTGGTCAATCCCCTGAAATCGGCTCTCTTGATGAGCAGTGTCTGCTGTATGATCCCCCCCGCATTGAGAATCAGCGACAGGAACAGTATGCGTGAAACAGGTTCAATGCGTGGTTCATGGAATATTGTTGCAAGCAGCGGGGCTGCTGCAAACAGAATAAGATAGAGCAGGATGCTTAAGCCGAGGTTAAAGTAAAAAACTGTACTGTACTCGGCGGGTGAGATAGTTTTCCTGTTAAGCAGTGCGCGGGTAAAACCGCTGTCAATCAGCAGGCCGGAGAAAGCGATAAAGAGCGTGAGCGCTCCTATCAATCCATACTCCGAAGGATCGAGAATGCGCATAAGAACAATGCTCGTCCCCAGGTTGATCAGCTGCTGCCCGAATTTATCGGTGAAGCTCCAGAAGAGTGAAACAGTGGTCTTATGTTTGAGAGTCGGTTCCGCCATTAAAAAGTGAAAAATAGCTGTTTGCTCCGCAAAAGTACGCAACTTAATTCACATATTTGGATTTTTGGCTACCCTTGTTTGTGCCGCCGGGTGAAACCTGTTTGTTGATACCGCTTGTTTCTGAGGATGTTTTTTCTGTTTTTTGATGTACATTTGTGGAGATGACATTTTCAGAAGAGATCAAACAGCAGGCTTTGACTCTCGGCTTCGATGCCTGCGGTATCTGCCGCGCCACCGACAGTGGTGAGGAGGAGCGATATATGCAGTGGCTGCGTGACCACTGTCACGGCTCAATGGGTTACCTGGAGCGCAATATAGACAAGCGGCTCGACCCACGCCTGCTGGTGGAGGGTGGCCGTTCTGTCATCTCCGTTGCGCTGAATTACTATCCCCCGGTAAAGCTCCCCGGTAAGGTGCCGCAGTTCGCCTATTACGCTTATGGGGATGATTACCACGAGGTGGTTCGGGAGAAGTTACGCACTCTGTTCGACTGGATCCGGGAACGTCATCCGGAGGTTACTGGAAGGTATTTCACCGACTCTGCGCCGGTACTGGAGCGTTTCTGGGCAGCACGGGCGGGGCTGGGTTTCATCGGCAAGAACACCCTGCTGATCATTCCCGGTAAAGGCTCTTACTTTTTCCTTGGGGAACTGATCATCGATATGGAACTTGATTATGATGCTCCTGTGACCGAGAACTGTGGCGATTGTACCCGCTGTCTCCGCTCATGTCCCACCGGTGCCATCGAACAAGCCTACCGGTTGAACGCCGCCAGATGCATCTCCTATCAGACCATCGAAAACAAGGGAGAGATTGCACCCGATATCGTGCCCAACCTTCGGAACAATATATACGGGTGTGAGATCTGTCAGAAGGTGTGCCCCTGGAACCGTGATGCCATGCCACACAGAACCCCTGCGTTCATGCCATCAGATGCCTTCCTGACACTCGACCTGGAGCAGCTTCAGGAGATGGATGAGGTGCGTTGGCGAGAGATCTTCCGCAACTCAGCTGTCAAAAGAGCCAAGTTTGCCGGATTGAAACGTAACGCTGCAGCCATTTCGAAAAGTCGCGGGAAATAGTTACATTTGCACTTTGCAGCATACATATGACAACAGAGGAATCATTTGACATCCGGAGCCGAAGTCTCCTTCCGGAGAACGAACGGGAGGTTGAGAATACGCTTCGTCCGATAACCTTCAGTGGCTTTAACGGTCAGGACAAGATCGTGGAGAACCTGAAGATTTTCGTCAGCGCCGCCCGTATGCGGGGTGAGTCGCTCGATCATGTGCTGCTGCACGGTCCCCCCGGGCTGGGAAAGACCACCCTGTCAAGTATCATCGCCAATGAGCTGGGTGTCGGCTTCCGGGTCTCATCCGGACCTGTACTTGACAAACCGGGTGACCTGGCAGGGATCCTTACCTCTCTGGAGCCAAATGATGTGCTCTTCATCGATGAGATACATCGTCTCTCACCGGTTGTTGAGGAGTATCTTTACAGCGCGATGGAAGATTTCCGCATCGATATCGTGATCGACAAGGGACCCAGTGCCCGCTCCATACAAATCGACCTCAATCCTTTCACTCTTGTGGGCGCCACCACGCGCAGCGGTCTGCTCACCAGTCCCCTGCGTGCCCGCTTCGGGATCAACATGCATCTGGAGTATTACGACATCGATACCCTCACCGGTATTGTATTACGCTCCGCTGAAATCCTTCAGATAGCGTGCGATGGCAATGCTGCCCTTGAAATAGCCTCTCGCAGCCGTGGAACGCCTCGTGTAGCCAATGCACTCCTGCGTCGTGTGCGTGACTTTGCACAGGTGAAAGGCAATGGCCGCATCGACCGTTCCATCTCCACCTATGCGCTCGAAGCGCTCAATATCGACAAGCATGGGTTGGATGAAGTGGACAACAAGATACTGCTTACCATCATCGACAAATTCAACGGGGGGCCCGTAGGGATCACCACCATCGCCACCGCGGTGGGTGATGATGCCGGTACCATAGAAGAGGTGTATGAGCCGTTCCTGATCAAGGAGGGATTCATCAAGCGAACACCACGTGGCCGTGAGGTCACAGAATTGGCTTATCTTCATCTGGGACGGATGAAGAGAGGTGAGCAGGGTATGCTTTTCTGAACAGCAGGATTTGCTGCTCTTCCGGTTAATAATTGCTGAATATCAAATCAATCTTCAGGTTGCCCTCTCTTTTGTCGAGCATGGCTGCCGTGGGCCACATCTGGTTGTGCAGGTCGGTCAGCGTCTGGCTGCCCGACGAGTAGTAGCTCTGTTGTGAGGTGGTGATGGTTGCATTCACAGGAATCAGATAGTAAACCAGGTCATCAGGGTTCTCTCCCATCGTCCGGTTATAGTAGTTCATCATCGCAGAGATGTTGTTGAAGTCGTAGGTGTAGGTGGTGGCATCGAACTTATTGGACAGGAAACTGGTAACGTTGTCCGGTAGCTTGCGTTGTTCAAAGAACCCTGCCAGTGAATCCCGGTTCACCAACAACAGATAATCGGGAGGTGAGATCTTCACCATCGGATTCTCAGTAGCATCGGGCATGGCAAAGAAGGTGAAATTAGCCAGGTTAAGGGCCCTGGATTGCAGTTCCTGGTAGATATCGCTGAATGGAAATGTGATCTCGGTGACCACACCGGCGGGGCTCTTCACATAGGTGTGGGTATCGCTTTCTTCCAGCAGCTGTTGGTTGTTGCTACGGATCGTGTTGATCTGGGTCACATCCGGGGTGATGAAGAGCCGTAAGGCATCGGTACGGATGGTATCCTGACCTGTCGACGACCCTTTCACATCTGTGTAGTGGTAGTGTAGGAAGAGGGTGGTGAAGTCGATGTTGAGGATGGTGCTGTTGCCAAAGCTGGTGGTGAAGTAGAGTCCGGGAAAGAACTCCCTGAAGCTGTACAGATCGCTCATCATCCCATGTCCCGGTTTATTGTATTCATTGAGAAATCGTTCGCCAACACTCATCGGCAGATCCACACTGATGTCGTAGACCTTGTATGACTCGGTTGAATATCCCGTATTGTAATACTCGGTGTGGAAGGTGTTGTTCTTACCTGTAAATACTTTCTTACCCAACGGTTCAGACATCTCTGCAAACTCTTCGGGGTTGATGTGCGTGTAGCTCTTAATTCCCTTGAGAGAACGGTTCAGCTCATATACCGATAGTTCCATGGGAGCCAGTGAATCACCCATTATGGTGGTGTAGGAGACAACCACCCTTACCGAGTCTACTGTAGCATCCGGCTTAAAACCGGATCCTTCCGGCAGGTAGAATTCACCCATATACTCCGATTTGACCGATCCGAAAACCGGATCCAGGTATTCGCCCAGCACCGGATAATTTGTTTTTGCATAGATGGAATCGAGCTGAACGGTGCGGGCCTTCAGATGCATGGTGTCGATGCCCACGGTGAGCGTGTCCATACCCGGCTGGATGGTGAATCCCACCTGGTCGAGCGTATCGTTACAGGAGAGTGTCACAATTGAAAGAAAGGCCGCGCACAGCACTTTGTATAAAGATTTGGGTTTCATTGGCTCCAGAAATATTTTTTTCACGGCGCAAATATCAGAAAAAAAAGATTCAGATGAAAGCTGATCAATTGCTTTCTCTGTTTTTTTAATGATAATTGTATAACGAAGATTTAAAAAAAGAGATTCATTAAGGATTTTAAGAAAATCAGGAGTCAATCTGATCGTAAAACTGATTGATCTCTTCCGCATACTGGTCGAAGTCACTCTGGAAAGGAAGTTGTTCAACACCTTTCTCTGCGGCATAGCGTAGCAGTTCCGGATCTACTGTTTCACTTCCAATGACAACGCCGTCTGAAAAGTCTATGGCCAGCTTCATCAGAGTGGTATAATCGATGGTACCAAGTGCTTTTATTGCCTCCACCTCACTGTCTCCAATACCATCGTAACGCAACTTGTTGGCAAAATCCTGCTGGAAGTGTCTGGTAAACGACTCATCATATAGTGAGCAAATCACTTTGCTGTTTCTGAAACAGGGGTCATCGGCATATCCCTTCTTGATGTAAAGAGGAGCCAATGCTGAAAACCACCCGTGGCAGTGGATCACGTCCGGTACCCATCGCAGCTTCTTGATGGTTTCCATCACACCGCGAATGAAGAAGATGCTCCTTTCATCGTTGTCCTCATACTCTACTCCTTCTTTGTCTGTCAGGAGTTCCCTGTTTTGAAAGTAGTCTTCGTTATCGATGAAGTAGACCTGCATGCGTGCCGATTGGATTGAGGCCACCTTGATGATCAGCGAATGGTCTGAGTCATCGATGATCAGGTTCATTCCTGATAGACGGATCACCTCGTGCAGCTGATTGCGGCGTTCGTTAATCGGTCCGTACTTGGGCATGAATGCTCTTATTTCTTTTCCTTTTTCCTGGATGGCTTGCGGCAAGAAGCGTGAAGTGTTCGAAATGGGTGTTTCGTCGAGATAAGGGAAGATTTCCTGCGTAATGTACAATATTTTTTTCTGTGACATGGAGCTAATTATCTAAATTTGAGTACAAAGATAATAAAAAAAATCCACATAAATACAAAATAAAAGGGCAACTATTTTGCAACTGGCTCTATGATAACGTGATGGCTGTTTTTTTGATCTTTCGTGTTACTTCTTTGTCGTTGGCTTACATGCTTTTTGTCACAAAAGGTTGGATTGCAAAGCCTCCCTTTTTTAAATCCGTGAAAGAAACCTAATTCTTTTCTCAATCAGGATAAATTTCTTCTCTATGTGGCAAATATTTTGTTGCTTTGCACACTGAAACAAAATAAATGAAAATTATTCATACCGTTTCCGGTCTTAATTTAGCACTGCAGTCGGTTCGCTGCAATGGTGATTCTATCGGGTTTATACCCACCATGGGTGCACTGCACGAAGGACATGCCACGCTCATGAGGCAGAGCATCGCTGATAATGACTGCACGGTGGTGAGCCTCTTCGTGAATCCCACACAGTTCAACAACAGCGAGGATCTGCGGCTCTACCCTCGCACGCCGGAGGAGGATCAGCTACTGCTGGAACAGCTGGGTGTGGACCTGCTGTTTGTTCCTTCCGTGGAGGAGGTTTATCCCGAGCCGGACCATCGGCAGTTTGACTTCGGGCTGCTCGACAAAGTGATGGAGGGACGTTTTCGTCCCGGGCACTTCAACGGTGTGGCCCAGGTGGTGAGTCGCCTGTTCAGCTTCGTGCAACCCGATAAAGCCTATTTCGGGGAGAAGGATCTCCAGCAGTTGGCCATTGTGCGTGCGATGACATCAATGCTTCATATTCCTGTGAAGATCGTAGGGGTGCCCATTGTGCGGGAGCAGTCTGGATTGGCCATGAGCAGCCGCAATCAACGCTTATCGCCTCTGGAGAGGGAACACGCATCGCAGATTTATCAAGTGCTTAGTGACAGCCTGCTTCAGAAAAAGGATAATGCCCCGCAGGAGCTTGCATCGTGGGTGATTGGGGAGATAAACAATGTACCCGGGTTACGTGTTGAATATTACGAAATTGTTGACGGATATTCGCTTCAGCCACTCACCTCCTGGGAGGAGAGTGATTGGCCTGTTGGATGTGCCGCCGTTTATTGCGGTGAGGTTCGTTTGATTGACAACATCAGTTACAGATAAACAGTTATGTGGGTAGAGATATTAAAATCAAAGATACACAAGGCAACGGTCACCGACGCCAATCTCAACTATGAGGGCAGCATCACCATCGATGAAGATTTGATCGATGCCGCCGGGATGTTTGTGAACGAGAAGGTGGCGGTGGTGAACAACAACAACGGAGAGCGTTTCGAGACCTACATCATCCGTGGGGAGCGTGGCTCGGGCACCATCTGCCTGAACGGAGCCGCTGCCCGCAAGGTGCAGGTGGGTGATGTCATCATCATCATGAGCTACGCTCTGCTGCCACTGGAGGAGGCCAAGGCTTTTGAGCCGTCGGTGATCAACCTGGAGCCAGGCAACAATCGCATCCGCAGGTAAGCGAAGAAACCAATTGACAGCCGCCGGGAGTGTAAACAATCGGCGGTTTTTTAGATATCACAGTGTACAGCAACAAACAGATCGTAAAGGTCAGTTCACCCATCCTGCTGAGCCTGCTGGCGCAGAACGTCATCCAGGTGATTGACACCGCCTTCCTCGGCCGCGTGGGGGAGGTGGAGCTGGGTGCATCTGCCCTGGCGGGAATCATTTACATAGCCATCTACACCCTTGGCTTCGGTTTCAGCATGGGGAGTCAGATTCTCATCGGGCGTCGCAACGGTGAAGGGAACTACCACAAGATAGGTGAAATAGTGATCCAGGGGATTCTCTTCCTGCTACTCCCGGCTCTGCTGCTGATACCCCTGTTACGTTTCGCCTCGGTAGAGTGGCTTCCAGCCATGTTCTCCTCGGAGGCTGTGGCGGGTGCTGTCTCTGATTACCTTGTCTGGCGTGTATTCGGGCTTATCTTTGCCTTCACCAACGTGATGTTCCGTGCTTTTTACATCGGTATCGCCCACACGAAGGTGTTGACCCTCAATGCGGTGGTGATGGCGTTGGTCAACGTGGTGTTCGACTATGGGTTGATCTTCGGTAACCTGGGCATGCCGGAGATGGGCATCGCCGGGGCAGCCATTGCCTCGGTGATCGCGGAGATGGTCTCCACCCTCTTCTTCATCCTCTTCACGAGGTACAAGGCCAACCCGCGCAAGTATGGTTTCGGCGCCATCCGTTTCCAATGGACGGTGATCAAGAAGATACTGGATATCTCCATCTTCATGATGGTGCAGTACCTCTTTGCCGTGGGTACCTGGATGCTTTTCTTCCTCTTCATCGAGAACTACATGGGTGAGCGGTCGCTGGCGGTCACCAACATCGTGCGTAGCTTCTACACCATCTTCACCATCCCCTCGCATGCGCTGGGCTCCTCTACCAGCACGCTGGTGAGTAACACCATTGGTGCGGGTAAGAGCAGCGAGGTGCTGCAGCTGGTGAAACGTATCTCACTGCTCAGTCTGGTGGTGATGTTGCTGGTCATTCTCGTTATCTCTCTCTTCCCGAGGCTTATGATTCATATCTACACCGACGACCCGTCACTGATCGCTGACACGGTGGTGCCGCTATACGTGCTGATCTCATCGTTGCCTCTTTACAGTGTGGGGACAGTGCTCTTCAGCGCAGTCTCCGGTACCGGCAACACCCGGACGGCCCTCGGCTTCGAGATCTTCACGTTGGTCTTCTACCTGGCATACATGTGGTTTGTGATCATCTTCCTGCGCTCGACGGTAGCTGTTGCCTGGACCACAGAGCATGTTTACTGGATCTTCCTGATGACCCTCTCTACGATTTATCTCCGCGGCGGCAAGTGGAAAGACCGTAAGATTTAAGCATTTTTACTATCTTTATCCCCCAATAAAGATATTTGGGTATGGGATCAAGGATATTGAGCATAGCGGTTTTACTCCTCACCGCTTTTGCATCACCGGCACAGGAGCTGCGCTGGAATGCCGGGATGGATTACTTCTTCGACAACATGGAGTATAAGCCATCGCCATATGCCGATGCCCGTACCCTGCAAGGGATCTGGTTCAACGCGCTGGGAGGGGTGGAATGGGATAGTACCCACACGCTGGTGGGCGGGGTGAACCTGTTGAAGATGCCGGGAATGCAGCGCGCTGTTGACAAGACTGAGGTGACCCTCTATTATCGTTATGAGAACGATAAGGTGCACTTTCGTGCCGGTGCTTTTCCTCGCAGGGAGGTGCTATCAAACTATTCAGACTTTTTTTTCAGGGATTCGGTTAATCAGTTTATGCCGCTGATGCAGGGTGTCTTCTGGCAGTTGGGTAAGGATAATAATTTCTTTAACGCATGGATGGACTGGACCGGCTACTCCCATGCCGAAGCAAGGGAGAGCTTCTTCCTCGGTTTCTCCGGAAAAGTGAGCAGAGGACTCTTTTTTGCCGATTTTCAGTCTAACCTCTATCACCTTGCAGGCAACTACCCCAACGACGGGCGCTTCGGGGTGAGTGAAGTGATCCAGGGGATTGCCTCGGCAGGAGTGGAGTATGACTCGGGCAGCCACTTCCGGGTGATGGCCTCGGCTGGTCTCTTTGCAGGTGTTGAACGCGACCGCAAGGCAGAGGAGACCTATCGGCCGATCGGTTTTACTGCACGTTTGCATGCTGAATACATGGGTGTTGGCACAGAGAACAACCTCTATGCGGGAGACCCTCGCATGCGCCTTTTCGGGACATACGGCAGCCAGCTCTACCGGGGTAACCCATTCTTACAGGGAAGCCCCTATCTGCAGAGCAAGTGGTACATCCGCCTCATCGAATCGGGCCGTGCGAGGCTGCGCCTCAACTGTAACCTGCATCTCAGCGAGGGGGAGCTGTTTTTCCAACAGACACTGGCTCTCACGGTGGCGGTGGGGAACCTCATGCCACAAAAACATCGCGAAAGGGTCTATCCCTGGATCTCTATTTTTAAATAATCGTCACAATCATGGATCATATCAGGCAACAAATAGAAGTGCTGCGTCAACAGCTGCATGATCATAATTACAAGTACTATGTCCTGTCGCAACCGGTGGTCTCCGATCAGGAGTTCGACCGCCTGATGGCCGAGTTGACAAGTCTGGAGGCGCAATACCCGGAGTATGCCGATCCCAATTCACCCTCTGTCAGGGTGGGGAGCGACATCAACAAGCGTTTCATGCAGGTGGTGCACCGCTATCCGATGTTATCGCTACAAAACACTTACTCTGAAGTTGAGGTGAGCGAGTTCTACAACAGGGTTAAGAAAAGTCTGAACGAAGATTTTGAGATTGTCTGCGAGCTGAAATATGACGGCACCTCCATCTCGCTGATCTATGAGGAGGGACGCCTGACACGTGCCGTCACGCGGGGTGACGGTCAAAAAGGCGATGATGTGACAGACAATGTGCGTACCATCCGCAATGTGCCGCTGATTCTAAAAGGAGAGCAGATTCCTCCCTACCTGGAGATGCGTGGAGAGATCCTGCTGCCCTGGAGCTCATTCGACGAGCTCAACCGCGATCGTGCCACACAGGAGGAACCGCTCTTTGCCAATCCCCGCAATGCGGCCTCCGGAACGCTTAAACTTCAAGACTCACGCGTGGTGGCCTCGCGCCGCCTAAAGTCCTTTATCTACTATATGCTGGGAGAATCACTCCCCGCGGGGAGCCACTTTGATAACATGACCCTGGCACGCGGCTGGGGACTCAATGTATCGGAAGCCATGAAACGTTGCCACTCTCTTGAAGAGGTTTTTGACTACCTCCGTTACTGGGATCGTGAGCGGAGACACCTGCCGGTGACCACTGACGGGGTGGTGATCAAGGTGGATTCACTTACGCAGCAACGTAACCTGGGGTACACCTCCAAGTTCCCTCGCTGGGCCATTGCCTATAAATTTAATCCGGAGCAGGCGGTGACCACGCTCGAGTCTGTCTCCTGGCAGGTAGGTCGTACCGGTGCGGTGACGCCGGTTGCCAACCTGGAGCCGGTGCTGCTCTCCGGCACTACCGTGAAGCGTGCCTCGCTTTACAACGAGGATGCGATCCATGCCCTCGACCTGCACATTGGCGACAAGGTGTATGTTGAAAAGGGAGGAGAGATAATTCCCAAAATCACAGGTGTGGACAAAGAGGCACGCTTCCTGCCGGGTGACAGGGTGACCTTCACACGTAACTGCCCTGCCTGTGGTACGTTGTTGATACGCAATGAAGATGAGGCAGTTCATTACTGCCCTAACAGTGAGGGGTGCCCCCCTCAAATTAAAGGTCGTATCGAGCATTTCGTGACCCGCAAGGGGATGGATATCACCATCGGGCCTGAGACCATCTCACTCCTCTACGACAAGAGGCTTATTCGCGATGCTGCCGACCTTTACACGCTACGTTTCGAGGATCTGGCGGGACTGGAGCGATGGGGTGAGACCAGTGCCCGCAACCTGCTGCACAGCATTGAGCAGTCGAAGAGGGTACCCTATGAACGGGTACTTCATGCACTTGGTATCCGCTACGTGGGTGAAACGGTGGCGCGCAGGCTGTCGCATGCCTTCCCCCGGGTTGACCGGCTGATGGATGCGACTGAGGAGGAGCTGATCGCTGTTGAGGAGATCGGTGGTCGCATCGCACAAAGCGTGACTGCCTATTTTGCAAACCCTGAGAGCCGGCTGTTCGTTGACCGTCTTCGTGCGGCGGGGCTGCAGTTCACCCAGAGCGAGGAGACGATGGCCGGCAGGACAGAGAGGCTGAAAGGGCTCACCATCGTGATCAGTGGCACGTTTGCGTTGCACTCACGCGATGAGTACAAGGCGATGATCCTGCAGCACGGTGGCAAGAACAGCGGGTCTGTATCGAAAAAGACCGACTATATCCTTGCCGGCGAGAACATGGGGCCGGCCAAGCTGGAGAAAGCGGAGAAGCTGGGTGTGACGGTGATCGATGAGCAGGCCTTCCTGGAGATGCTGCAATAAATAATTTCAACCTGTTTTTTTACTTCTGAAATGGTTTCAATACTTCCTGTCGTGGCTCAGGCAAGATCAGCCATGATTGATGAGGCTGGCGCACTACTGGTCTGTTCTCAGGGGTGATGAGCGACTGGCGAAGTTTTTTTTCATCTCCTCGTTGTAGTCCTGGGTATTTATTTCCGTAGCAAGCAGTAATATCGACAGAGTGATAGGAAGAAAAAAAGATATATCCCTCATCAATAAGATATTTTGCGATTCAGTGTCTACTTTCAGGAAAGATGTTTTCAGCAGAAGAATGTTGCAGCATTCATCGTTAAAGAAGCTTATTTCTTGAACATCTCTGATAAAAATCTTGTTATTTGATTGATTTGTAATCATATAAAAAAGAAGAAAGAGAAAGTAGAAGTTGAGGTTACCAACAATGACACCGTGACTGATTTTAAGGTATACACCTATGAAGAGAAGAATGAAGCGGTGACTGAGGCCAACGCTAAACTAGAGGAGATGAACCGTCAGATTGAAGCATGGAAGGCAGATGCGGAAGCGAAGGCTGATGAGATGTCCGACGAAGCCAAAGCAGCTTCTGATAAGGCTATCGCCGACCTGGAGAGTAAAAGAGATGTATTTAAGGAAGAGGTAGAGAAGCTGGAAAATAGTACGCAGGATAATTGGGATGAAGTGAAAGAAGAGGTCAGCGACAAGTATGATGATGTGACAACCAATCTGAAAAGCGGTTGGGAGAACCTGAAGGAGGATGTAGAAGAGACAGTTGAAGAAGTAAAAGAGTCTCTGCAATAAAACCAAAAATATCGAGTAATAGATGACACTCCAAAGGAAACACTGAAAAAGTGATGCCTTCGGAGTGTTTTTTTATCAACCTACTCCTCCATTGTAAAGCTGCGTGTACCGATGTGGTGACCGTCGGCAAAGATGTCTGCCTTGAAGGTGCCGGGCATCAGGAACTCCTCAATATCCCAGTAGAGTGTCACCGGTATCTCCTCACCGCCATACTCCACTATGCGTCGCATGGAGTAGAGTATATCCCTGTTTTCGTAGGGGAAGGTATGGGTGGTACTTTTTGAGAGTACCGCGCCGTCAGGAGTCATCAGTCGCACGTAGATGGTGCGCTCTCCCGGCTCAGTGGTGATGTTGCGGGCGATAGTGAAGGAGACCACAAGCTGGCTACTGCGGCTAAGTCTTGATTGCTCCCTGCCACGGTCGTTGACTGCTTTCACCGCGATGTTGGTAGCTACCAACTGTGCCGCCAACGACACCTTCTCTGTCAGCTCCTCCTTCTCCTGCGATACCTGGGTAAGGGTGCGGTTGGTTTCGTTGAACTGACGTGTGATCTGCCGGTTTTCTGCCCGCAGCTCCTCGTTCAGCCGGTTTAGGGAATCGATCTGGTGGATGTATGAACGCAGCACCTTACGCAGTGTGGAGAGCTCATCCTTGAGGCGTTTGATCTCTGCCTGGTCGGTGGCTTTGGTCATGCGCAGCTCTTCCTGCAGGCGCAACACCTTGGTCCGCTCGTTCTCCAGCTTGTAGAGCAGAGAATCATTCTGTACGCTGAACTTGAACCCTTCATATTGCAATGAGATAGCTTCATACTCATCCTCCAGCTCCTGTTTGTCGAGTGTAAACTGCTGCTGCATATCTTCAATTTCTGCATTTTTGTTTAACAGGAAGCCAATAACGATGGCCAGCACGATGGCTAGCACACCGATGATGGCAATCA
The DNA here is from genome assembly GCA_964491215.1 of uncultured Proteiniphilum sp. Classification (GTDB taxonomy): domain Bacteria; phylum Bacteroidota; class Bacteroidia; order Bacteroidales; family Dysgonomonadaceae; genus Proteiniphilum. The sequence continues at coordinate 1,852 of CAZBFS010000008.1, read as the reverse complement.
GCTGAGGTGTTCGTTCCCTAAAGTCTATTTTCATGTAAACCCTTATTTTTCAATCGTGGACAAAATTAACCGTTTTCACTAGAAAAGCCAATTGAGCTATCTGCTTTTTCATTAATTTAAGATTTGTTGCCCAAAAGAGGGGAAAGATGCTCTGGAAAAGCAACGGAAACAGCTGCAATACTTAGAAGATGGAGAGGCTGGTCACGGTGGTGAACTGTTCCAGAAAGAGCATCCCCCTGAATGAATTACCCTTGCTGTTGAGTCGGGGACTCCATACAGCAATGGTGTACTTGCCCGGGTGCACCGCCACGATACCTCCACCCACGCCGCTCTTACCGGGTAACCCCACTTTGAAGGTGAATTCACCGGCCTCGTCATAAAACCCGCAGGTCTGCATCAGCGCATTGGTGCGCTTGGTACGGCTGGGAGACAGGATACGCTCCCCGGACCAGGGTACCAAGCCGTTGTTGGCCAGGAAGAGGAAGGTGGTGGCGAGTTCATCGCAGTTCATCTCCAGGGAGCAGAGATGGAAGTATAGTTCCATCACTGTTTCTATATCGTTATCTATGTTACCGAATGATTTCATCAGGTAGATCATGGCATAGTTGCGGCTCCCGGCATCTTTTTCTGAAAGAGCCACCATTGGATTATAGTCGATGGTCTCATTCCCGGAAAGTCGTCGCACGAAAGCGAGAATCTCTTCCCTTGGATTGTCCAGTTCACTGACCAGCATATCACAAATGAGAATGGCTCCTGCATTGATAAAGGGGTTACGTGGGATTCCCCTGTCCACCTCCAGCTGCAGGAGGGAGTTGAAAGGTGTGCCGGCCGGTTCCAGGTTGGTACGTTTCCACACTTCGCTTTTCAGACGTCCGTAAGCCATCACAAAAGAGAGCACTTTTGCGATGCTTTGTATGGAGAATCGTTTATGTGCATCACCGAAAGAGGAACCGACACCCTCCACGGTTGTCAGGTGTACACCAAACTGATTGGGGTCGACAGATGCCAGCTCCGGGATGTAAGCAGCCACTTCACCCAGGTCTTCTTTTTTTTGGAGTTCACGAAAGATCTCTTCGAAAATTTTTTCGTAATGCATGATCCGGCAGGTTAAATAGCAAGGTCCATATTCTAAGGCAAAGATAATGGGAAAAGGGATAGGAGTAGGGATTTGTGACAATTTTTTCTATCTTTATCGTTCAAAACAAAATCTAAAAACTGTGACTATGAAAAGATCACTTGTATGTCTGTTCCTCTTCTTTCTGCTGTTTTCTCCACTTTTTGCCGATGAGGGGATGTGGATGCTTCACCTGCTGAGGCAGCAGAAGTTGTCTGAGATGCAACAACTGGGGCTGCAGCTGGAGGATGTGGATATCTACAATCCCGATGGCTCTTCTCTCAAGGATGCAGTGGTACAATTTGGAAGAGGTTGTACGGGCGAGGTTATTTCACCCAACGGACTGGTGCTCACCAATCACCACTGTGGTTATGGACAAATTCAGCAACACAGCACGCTTGAACAAAACTATCTGGAAGAGGGCTTCTGGGCCATGACACCCGAGGAGGAGCTGCCTAATCCGGGACTGACGGTGACTTTTATTGAAGGCATTGAAGAGGTGACCGATTGGGTGAAAGCCTGTCTTGTGAGGGATAAGGCGGAGGATGAAGAGGGCGTTTTTTACCTCTCTCCCTCCTACTTAAACCACCTTGCCCGGGAAAAGATAGGAGAGCAGTTCCTGGCGGATCATCCAGGCAGTGAGGTGGAGATCAAACCCTTCTTCGACGGCAACCAATATTATCTTTAATGATTATCCGCAGTTATTCCTAAAGAATTTAGCGGGAAAAAGTTATAAAT
>CAZBFS010000007.1:0-23665 GCA_964491215.1 uncultured Proteiniphilum sp. | reverse complement strand
ACTGTACGCCCGACAAGCAGGAGGAGAACAACCGAAAACAGCATGCCTTGTGGACGCAGATCGCCAACAGACTGAATCATTACGACGAGCACCTGCTCTTTGCCGGTACCAACGAACCCAATGTGAGGCTTACAGATGAAGATAAAGTATTAGGTTTGAAGGAAACCGAGAAGATGGCAGTGTTGAAAAGCTACCTGCAGACCTTCATCGATGCGGTGCGGGCCACAGGAGGAAACAATGCTGTCCGCAACCTGATTGTGCAAGGGCCCAATACCGATATCGAAACGACTCACAGCCTCTTTGGCGATATGCCGACCGATCTGGTGCCCAATCGCTTGATGGCAGAGGTGCATTACTACAATCCCTGGACATTCTGCGGCATGGAACAGGATGAAACCTGGGGCAGGATGGCTTATTTCTGGGGCGCTTTCGCCGTAAACGGATCGGATCGCAATGCTACCTTTGGCGACGAGGCAGAGATGAAGTCGCTGTTCGGCAAGATAAAGACGAAGTTCGTGGATAAAGGGATACCGGTAATCCTGGGAGAGTATGGTGCCATCACCATTCGCACCGGCCTTGGAGCAAACCAGGAGGCACACAACAAGTCGCGCAACCTCTACGACGAAACGGTAACCCGTGAAGCCAAGAATCATGGGTTGGTGCCTTTCTACTGGGAGACGGGTAGGGTGGTCAACCGGCAAACAGGTGAAATCAAAGACCATTATGCCATGGATGGCATCCTGAAAGGAGCGGAAGCCGGGAAATATCCGTTTTAAACAGAAGGGCAAAACCTGTTTTGTGCCACATTGAGATAAAGACATCCAGGCGACCAAAAACGATCTGAAAACGGGTAACCCCTGGTTCCCGGGTATCCACTATGAATTAACTAAAAATATGCTAAATGAATCACCTGGTCAGATGTATTACCGTGGTAGCTTTATGTTTATTGTCTGTTGTAAATAACGCAAATGGCCAACTTTATGTCGGAACTAACTATCACCCTCACGACAATAAAAACCCCGAAAAAATAAAAAAGGACATTGAAGGGATGAAAGCCGCCGGATTCACTGTTGTCCGGATGGGACATCTGGCCTGGGACAGCTATGAGCCATCGGAAGGGGTTTTCGATTTTGAATGGTTCGATCACGTGATGGACGAAATGAACAAAGCTGGCATGAGGGTTATTGTTGATATTGCCATTCGTCCTGCTCCCATCTGGCTGCACCATAAGTATCCCTCCATCGATGTGGTGGACGAAAATGGGAACCTCCAGTATCCGAACCATCGTTACATGGACGATGTGGGCGACCCCAACTATCAGAGATATGCTTTGCGCTTTACGGACATAATGACCAAACGATATGCAAATCATCCTGCACTGCTCGCCTTTGGTATAGACAATGAGCCGGGCGACGGACCCATCTCCTATTCCGAAACCGTCAGGCAAAGGTTTATGGAATGGTTAAAACATAAATATGGAAGCCTTGATAAGCTGAACCAGGCTTGGGCAACCCAGCGATGGTCCAGGCGGATAAACGATTTTGATGAAATAGGCTTACCTTCAGCCGGTTCAAAGCCTGGCGCACCTGAAAAAGTATTGGATTTCCGCCGTTTTATTTCCGATGAAGTCAATGGCATCTTATTGAAAGTACTTGATGTGGTGAGCACCAATGCACCCCATGCGTTGACCAACACCAATGCCTGGTATTACAGTGGGATGAAGTATTTCGACTATTCAGCACTTGCTTATTCCGGTAAGATGACGCGCCATGGATGCGGGTTTTATCCGGGCAATTCGCTCATCACCAACTGGGGTGTCATGAACGCAGCGTTTGGGATATCAAGGATTCAGTTTGAAAGCGAAAACCCCTTTTGGTGCAACGAATTCAATACCATGACTTCGGTGCCCAATTCTATCCGTAAATCAGCTTATGCTACTTTAATGTATGGCAATCAGCTTGTTTGCGGATGGACGTGGCAAAGTATGCACGCCGGAGAAGAACAATACCTGGAGGGGATGTTGGACTGGGACGGTCTCCCCAACCGTAAATATGAAGAATACAAGACGATTGCCTCAGAGTTTAAGAAGATTGAAAAATATTTCCCGTACCAACTTCAGGCCGAAGTGGGTCTGGCCTTTTCTTTTCCCAGCCAGATCGCCAGTGCTTCTTTTCCGGAGCAGCACGATAACCAACTGCAAGCCTGCTGGGATATGTTTTACTACCGTAATATGGATGTACGCATCCTTGAAATAAGCAGGAGCGCCTTGAATTACAAGATGCTCCTCATTCCGGGAGTGGCTGTAATGGATGAAACAAGCGCTCATAAAATCCGCGACTTTGTACAAGAGGGAGGAACCGTTATTATGACCTCCAATTCGGCCATTGTCGATACAACCGGGCAGGTATTTGCCACGACACGCCCAGGCTTGTTGAGCGATCTCTTTGGCATAAGGGTGGGTAGTTTCGAAGAAACCGAAGCCATGAACGAACTATCGCGCAAGTCGTACAAAGGGAAAAAGCTTGCGTTCACCTATAAAGGCAAGGTCATCGATACCGAATCGGCCAGGTTAGACATCATCGAACTGAAAGGTGCTGAAGTGATGGGCATGATCACCAGCCTTGACAAGAACTACCCGGTAATGACATCAAGTAGATATGGCAAGGGGCTGGCAATTTATGTGGGCTTACCTGCAAAAGCCGAGGTGCTTGGAGGCTTGATCGACGACCTGATAACGACACTTGGTATCAAAAAGGGTCCCGATGTTCCGTCAGGTCTTATGGCCAGACAAATAGATGAAAAGCACATTTTGTATCTGAACGTGAGTGGCGAATCAAAAGAGATAGAAAGAGACGGAAAATCGCGCAGTATCTTGTACGACAGGGACTACACAGGCAGTTTTACCATTGATCCTTATGAGCCTGAATTGATAGAGATAGAGTAATATGCATAAAAATAAAACCATGAACAGACTTTATTTATTAGGCCTAATTGCGTTGACAAACTTCGTCAACGTTAGCTGTATGCAGACCCCACCGCCGGAACCTTATGGCCCGGTACCGTCAGAAAACCAGATGCGCTGGCAGGAGATGGAGTACTATGCTTTTATCCATTTCTCCTTAAACACCTATACCGACCAATCGTGGGGCTATGGCAATGAAGAGATGAAACTGTTTAATCCCGCAAATGTGGACTGTCGTCAGTGGGCCCGCATATGCAAAGAAGCGGGCATGAAAGGGATCATCATCACCGCCAAGCACCATGGTGGGTTTTGCTTATGGCCCTCAGCATACACCGAGTACTCGGTGAAAAATGCGCCATGGAAAGAGGGCAAGGGCGACCTGGTACGCGAAATGGCCGATGCATGTAAGGAATACGGGTTGAAATTCGGGGTTTACTTGTCGCCTTGGGACAGGAACCACCCTGATTATGGAAAACCTGCGTACATCACCTATTTCCGGAACCAGCTGACCGAACTGCTTACCCACTATGGCGATGTTTTTGAAGTATGGTTCGATGGAGCCAATGGCGGCGATGGTTATTACGGTGGAGCCAATGAAACGCGTACGATTGACCGCACAACCTATTACGACTGGCTGCAGACCTATCAACTCGTTCGTGAGCTGCAACCTAACATCGTCATATGGAACGATGGGGGTGACAGGGCCGATCTTCGTTGGGTAGGAACCGAAGATGGTTATGTGGGCGAAACTAACTGGAGCTTGCTGAATGCTACAGGTGATGTTCCCTGGGAGATGTTGCATCACGGTGTGGAAGAGGGCGATTCGTGGGTGCCCGCTGAGGTAAACACCTCCATTCGTCCGGAGTGGTTTTACCACCCCAACGAAGACACCAAGGTCAAAACTGTGCCTCAACTGTTGGATACCTATTATCACTCCATTGGACGTAATGCCACCTTGCTTCTCAACTTCCCCATCATGCCCAATGGGCTGATCCATCCAACAGACGAAAATAGGGCGCTGGAATTGGGGCAAGTAGTGAAGGAATCGTTTGCAGTCAACTTAGCCGAAAAAGCAAATGTAACCGCATCGAATGTGCGTGGTAACGCTAAAGAATTTGGGGCGACAAAAGTAATAGATGGAGATAAAGAGACCTATTGGGCTACCGATGACAGCGTTACAACTGCATCACTGACGATTGATTTTGGCGAGCCTACCTTGTTCAACCGTTTCCTTATACAGGAATACATCCGTTTAGGACAACGGGTGAAGGCGTTCACCGTTGAAGCCTTTATCGATGGCAACTGGAAGGAGGTGGCACAAGCAACCACGATTGGCTACAAGCGCATCTTGCGTTTTCCGGGTGTGGAGGCCACAAAGGCCCGTTTGACGATCACCGGTGCAAAAAGCTGCCCGGTGATTTCCACTATCGGTATTTTTCGTGCGCCCGTACTCCTGAACGCCCCCTCCATTGCCCGTAATCAAGCCGGCGAAGTATCGATCAATGCCAATGATATCGGCTCCATTTTTTATTACACCCTGGACGGTGCCGATCCAACGACCGAATCAACAAGGTATTCCGGCCCTTTTGCCGCTGATGGCAAGGTCGCGGTCAAGGCGATTGCCTGTGATCCTGCTTCAGGAAAATGCAGCCCCGTGTGTCACGAAAACTTTGACATCTCATAGAAAGAGTGGAAGATTATCGGGGGCGATGAAAAGGCTGCTGCAATCATAGACGGTGATGCATCGTCCGTTTGGCATCAACGAGGGGAGATACAGATGCCCATTGATTTGATTGTCGATTTAGGGGCAGCGTATCGGGTATCCGGCTTCAAATATCTTCCCGATCAGGGTAGATGGAGCTCAGCGATCATCACCACCTATCAGTTTTATGTTTCTCAAGACAATCATCATTGGACACTGGTTGATCAGGGCGAATTCTCAAATAGTAAAAATAATCCCGTATGGCAGGTCAAGGTTTTTGAGCCGGTCATGACCCGCTATTTTAAGCTCAGGGCCTTGAAAAATACGGCAGATGATGCTGTGGCAGGCTATGCCGAAGTTGACCTGATGACAGAGTGAAGATCTTTTAAATACACACGATGACAATGAAAGTGACAAAGTGCCTTTTACCCTTATTTTGTATTATTTACTGGTGCACATCAAGCTTTGGACAAGGTTACCAAAATCCTGTTATTCCGGGATTTCATCCCGATCCAAGTATTTGTAAAGTGGAGGGTAGTTATTACCTGGTAACCAGTAGTTTTGAATACTTCCCGGGTGTGCCGATTTTTCAGAGCAATGATCTTGTTCATTGGAAACAAATTGGGCATTGCTTAACGCGTCCCTCACAACTGGATTTAGAAAAGAGTGGTGTCTCAGGAGGCATTTATGCACCCACTATTCGTTATCAAGATGGTATTTTTTATATGGTGACGACAAACATCACAGGGGGAGGGAATTTTATTGTCCATACCAAGGATCCGGCTGGTGAATGGTCTGATCCGGTGTGGTTGCAACAGGGAGGCATTGACCCTTCTCTTTATTTTGAAGGTGGAAAATGCTATCTCAGCACCAATCCTGATAATTGTATTTATCTATGCGAAATTAATCCGCTGACAGGGGAACAATTATCAGAAAGTAAACCCATTTGGAGTGGGACAGGAGGTCGTTACCCTGAAGCTCCTCACATCTATAAAAAAGATGGGTGGTATTACTTGTTAATTTCAGAGGGAGGAACTGAATATGGACATATGGTGACCATTGCACGCAGCAAGTTTATTTATGGACCCTATGAATCCAATCCGGCCAATCCTATCTTGACACACAGAAATATGAATGCCCAGTCAAATCCAATTCAGGGAACAGGCCATGCCGATCTGGTCCAGGCAAATGATGGTACCTGGTGGATGGTTTTCCTGGCTTTTCGTCCACAATCCGGACAACACCATCTGTTGGGTCGAGAAACATTTTTGTCTCCGGTAAGATGGGACAGAGACTCGTGGCCTGTGGTCAATGGGAATGGAACGGTTCAGTTGCAGATGGATGTACCTACGTTGCTTTTGCAACCTGATGTTCCAAAATCGTATTGTACCGATTTTAATGAAAGCAAGCTGGGGTTTGAATGGAACTATTTACGGAATCCACAAAGTGATAATTATTCATTAAGTGAAAAGAAAGGCTATCTGCATTTAAAAGCAACAACCGTAACCTTGGATGATACCCGTTCGCCTACTTTTGTTGGCCGAAGACAGGAACATATTCATTTTACCGCTACTGCCGTAATGGATCTGATCGATGCCCATAAGAATGATGAATCAGGAATCACCGTATTTATGAATAACAGGTCCCACTATGATTTATTCATTAAAGAGGGTGAGGGTGGAAAACGCACACTGGTCTTGCGATATCGTCTGGGTGTGTTTAGCCCTATCGCCCGTGAAGTAGTGATACCCGAAGGAGATATTCACCTACAAGTACGGGGCGACAAAGACTACTATTCATTTGCCTATTCCACTGACGGGGAGAAATTCAATCCATTGGACAAAATGGACGTCCGGTATATCAGTACTGAGACGGCAGGTGGATTTACGGGAATATACCTGGGTTTGTTTGCCATTAGTGCAGATCCATCATCAGAAGCCTATGCAACCGTTGATCACTTCGGGTATTACCCGGGAACATCAGATTAAGCTGTTCGTTTCCTGTCTCCGTTTATTGCAGCGGGAATCATCAGATGTCTCCTCTATACTTTTTCTTGAATTGCCTCATTGGCTATGTCGGTTGTGACGTTTCTTCTGATCATCTCGCGCTATTTCAGTAGGAGACAAAGCAAACAAAAGAGACTGCCTCTATTTTGAGACAGTCTCTTTTTTGGGAGTTTGACGGATCCTACGGATCCATTCATTGTTCAGGGTGCCATGATGATGGTTTTAAGGTTTCCCTGGCTGAGCAATTCGTTGACGAATTCCTGTACATCTTTCGGTGTCATGGCGTTGACTGTATCGATGTATCCGGTGTGCATATCTTCACCGTAGAAGTAGAGCTGATCCAGGATGTTCATCCAATATCGGTTCTCTTTCAGGTTTTCGGTGTAGCTCTTGTTCATATATTCCTTCACCTTGGTGAAGTCCGATTCACGGGGACCATTGGCCGCAATCTCGTTCAGTTCTTTCAGGACGATGCCATTCAGGTGTTCCTTCTTCTCGGGATCGGTATCAAACATGATCTGTAGCACTGTTTGTCCTTCAGGATAACGGGAGATGGCTCCCGCAGCGGATACACCATAGGTGCCGCCTTCTTCTTCCCGAACCTTTTCGGTGTAAACGATGTCGAGGATCTGATCGAACATGCTCATCAGGATCTGGTTCTTCATGTTCCGCTCCATATTACCTGTGACGGCATTAAAGACAGATGCCTTCGGGTTTTGCATTTCACGCTGGAAGATGTTCTCTGCCGTTCCGGCAGTAAAAGACATTGGTACCCTGATGAATTCACCCTTCACTGCTTCTCCCGGCAACGAAGCCAGGTACTGCTCTACAACAGGACGTACTTTCTCTTCATCAACATTTCCAACGAAGGTGAAGTTAAAGCTGCCCGGGTTACTGAACTGCTGCTTGAACATCTCAATGATACGATCATAATCAACCTTTGAGAGATCGGACAGCTTGATCCTGTCTGTCAGTGGGTTGTTGCCGTAGATGGCAGTGGTGATGCTATCGCTGAAAGCCACCATTGGCTCTGCCTCCTGATTCTTGAGCTGTGTCTCCATCCGCTGGATGAACGACTTGAAGGCATCGACATCTTTGCGTGGCGCGGTGAAGTAGAGATAAACCAGCTGCAGCATGGTCTCGAAATCCTTGATGGATGAGGAGCCGTTGAAATCTTGCGTGGTAAGTCTGATGCTGGGGCGCACAGTTGCCGTTTTGCCGGCCAGTACCTTTGGCAGGTCGGTAGTGCTGAAGTTGCCAAGGCCACCCAGGTTCATCACGGAACCCATCATTCTACTGTTAACAGGATCCTGTACTGCATATTGTGAGTAACCGCCAGTGCTGGTAGCTGTCATCATGATCTCGTCATCCTTGAAGTCGGTGTTCTTGAGGATCACGGTCATTCCGTTCTGTAGTGTCCAAACTGTGGCATCCATTGATTCGTTCTTCTCCTCCTTCACAATCTTACCGGGTGCGGGTGGAGTAGTGATGAGTGGTTCATCAATGATCTGTTCTGCGTATGCCTCAATCTCTTCTGCTTTCACGGTGTTGACCACTGAGAGCAGTTCTTCTTCCGAAGGATAAACCAGTCCCTCTTTTTCCGGTCCTGTGACGGCAATCACGATGTTCTCATCGGTGATCAGCTGCTGCAGTGTCATGTTAATCGCTTCAACCGGGATATTGGGAACGAGTGCCTGCATGAACTGGTATTCGAACTCAATACCAGGAATCGGCTCCCCGTCGGTGAATGCCCGCACGTACTCCTGTGAGTAGGAGGAGTTGCGTTGTTTATCGCGGTTGTTATAGCTGTTTTCAAGGTTTTTCAGGATGTTGGTGCGTGCCACCTCATACTCTGAAGCAGTGAACCCATATTTCTTCACTCGTTCTGTTTCGCGGATCATGGCAGCCAGAGCCACGTCTATCTTATCTTCCGCACTTTGGGCCACGACCGTCCAGGCATCCTTCGTCTTTGCCACAAAAAAGTCATCGTCGTAAGCGGTGGCCATGGTGAAGGGAGCATCCGGTTTTTGGGTGATCTCATCGAAACGCTGGTCCATCATGGAAGAGGCGGCATTGAGGAGATAGGTGGTGATGTACCCCATTTGGGTATTCTTCAACTCTTCCGGCAGCGGGTCATGCTTATAGAAAAGCATCAGCTGTGTGCTTCTGGCCTCCTTGTCGGTAGCAGTAGCCACCAACGGCTCCTTGTTGTCGGGAACCGGGTAGTAGACCCGCTCGGCGCGCTCTTCGTCCAGTGGGATGGGAGAGAAAAGATCTTTCACCTTCTGTTCCATCTCATCCAGATCGAAGTCGCCTACTACGATGATGCCCTGCAGATCGGGACGGTACCATTTGTGGTAGTAAGTGCGGATCTCCTCCGGTTTGAAGTTGTTGATTACATCGATGCTACCAATGGGCATGCGATGTGCATACTTACTGTCGGGGTACATTTTGGGCAGCAGCTGATCCCACAGCCTCTGCTGTGCACCGCCGCGTGTACGCCACTCCTCGCGGATCACCCCCCGCTCGTTTTCCAGCTCTTCCTCCTCCAGGGCAATTGCATTCGACCAGTCATGGAGCACCAGCAATGCTGAGTCCATCAGGTTCTGATTGGTGGTGGGGATGTCGGAGATGTAATAAACCGTTTCATCGAACGAGGTGTAGGCGTTGATGTTGGTTCCGAACTTGATCCCGTTGTCCTGCAGGTATTCGAGCATGGTCTTGCCGGGGAAGTTTTTTGTCCCGTTGAAAGCCATGTGTTCCAGGAAATGAGCCAAGCCAGCCTGGCTATCTTCTTCCTGCATCGAGCCTACTTTCTGTGCGATGTAGAAATCGGCTCTGTTCTCCGGTTGTCCGTTATGCCGGATGTAATAGGTCAGCCCATTTTCCAGTTTCCCGGTTCTTACTAGCGGATCCACGGGAAGCGGAGGGTTTTGTTGTGCCGTGGCCGCAATCGTTACGACCAGTAGCAGTAAGGTAAAAATCTTTCTCATGTTACTTTTTTTTTAATGATTCTTGTTGAATATGTTATGCGCACATAGTTTATTCTGAGGATGTAAGTCAAATTCGGTCCAGTACGATTTTAATCAAATCTTCGGTCGATCCCTTGTAATTGGCATTTGAATCGAGTGCCACGCGGTTGGCAATGATGGCGCAGACTGTCATCGCCTTGTGACCCATCATTTTGCTCAGGCCGGCTACGGCGGAGCTCTCCATCTCGTAGTTTGTGATGCAGTGCTCACCGAAGCGGAAGGACTCGATCTTGGCGTTCAGGTCGGCATCGGCCAGCGGCAGGCGTACATGACGTCCCTGTGGACCATAGAAGCCGATGGCTGAGATGGTGACACCGCGGATCATGTCATGACCGATGCGTTCCACCAGCTCCTCATCGGCGCTCACCACATAGGGTGAACAGTGAAAGGGAGACCAGTTGACATGCTTCTGGAAGGCCTCCTCAAAATCCTCTTCCCGGATGGCCTGGTTGTTCGCGTAGTAGTGGATCAGTCCGTCGAAGCCGATCGACTTCTCCGAAACGACGTATGATCCCACGGGACAGTGGGGTTGCATCCCTCCGGAAGTGCCCACGCGCACCATGGTGAGTTGTCTGAACTTCTCCTTCACCATACGGGTCTTGAAGTTAATATTTGCCAGTGCATCCAGTTCCGTGAGGACGATGTCAATGTTGTCGGTGCCGATACCGTGCGAGAGGGCTGTGATTCTTTTGCCCTTGTAGCTGCCGGTGACGGTATGAAACTCGCGGCTGGAGATATCGCATTCGATGCTGTCGAAGAAACCGGCGGTCATGGTTACTCTGCCGGGGTCTCCCATCATCACAATCTTGTCCGCAAGCTGATCAGGCCGGATGTGTAAATGAAAGGCACTGCCATCGGAGTTGATGATCAGCTCCGATTCGGGAATGATTCTCATAATAATGTCTAAATTAATGGTTCTGTCAATTGATCGGTTATTTCTTGCTGTTGCGTCCGCTCTGCGGCTTGGCAATGGAGTCACGCATGTCGGTGTCGGCTTTTATGTTCTCCATGCGGTAGTAATCCATGATTCCCAGATTACCGTTGCGAAACGCTTCAGCCATGGCGATGGGGACCTCTGCTTCTGCTTCAATCACCTTTGCACGGGCCTCCTGCGCTTTGGCTTTCATCTCCTGTTCCAGGGCAATGGCCATGGCGCGCCGTTCTTCGGCACGTGCCTGAGCGATGTTCTTGTCGGCCTGGGCCTGATCCATCTGCAGTACCGCACCAATATTCTTGCCTATGTCGATGTCAGCAATATCGATGGAGAGGATCTCAAAGGCAGTGCCGGCATCGAGTCCTTTTTTGAGCACCAGCTTGGAGATCGAGTCGGGGTTCTCCAGCACCGATTTGTGGGAGACAGCCGAGCCGATGGATGAGACGATGCCTTCGCCCACGCGGGCAAGGATGGTCTCTTCACCGGCACCTCCGACCAACTGCTTGATGCTGGCCCGCACAGTCACGCGTGCCTTGGCAATCAGCTGGATGCCGTCGATAGCCACAGCGGTCACCGGCGGAGTGTCAATCACCTTTGGGTTCACAGACATCTGCACAGCTTGCAGCACATCACGTCCGGCCAGGTCGATGGCGGTAGCCATCTGGAAGGAAAGGTCGATATTTGCCTTGGAGGCGGAGACCAGTGCATGCACCACCTTTTCAACATCACCACCTGCCAGGTAATGTGCTTCCAGGTTGTCTCGGGTAACATCTTTCAGGCCTGCCTTGTGGGCTTCGATCATCGCGTATACGATGGTATGGGGCGGTACGCGTCGCAACCGCATCAGAAAGAGCTGGACCAGTGAGATGCGAACGCCTGCCGACAGAGCGTTGATCCAGAGGAAAAAAGGAACGTAATGAAAGAATATCATCAAAAAGATGATGATGACGGCAATTGTAATGATTAAGGGAAATGATAAAGCCATAATGATTTGTTTTGGGTGTTATATTTATTTTTTTTCTGTAGAGTGATATGATAGATAGACAAGGAGCATACTGTCTATGGGTATGAAAGTGCTAATTCCTGTCGTCGTCATTTTTTCTTTTAACCTGAATCTGGTAGGTGTCGATACGAACCACCTCGATTGTTTCATCTTCATCGATAAATTCACCGTTGAATGATTTACCTTCCACTGTGACATCATTCACCATCACCTTTCCGGAGGGGTTGAGCCTGGAGAGAGCTACACCGCAGTCCCCGATGCTGATTCTTCCCAGGTCTGAGTTGTCGACCTTACTTTCTATGTTGGTCTCGAGTGAGATTCTGCGGAGCGATTTCGATTTCAGGAGCCAGAAGAAAGAGCCTCCCATCGCTATGGCTGATGCAGTAAGGGTAATATTCCCGGCGGTAGAACCTATGAAGAGATAGGCATAGACAATCCCGCCTATCAGGAAGATGGTTCCGGCGATTCCGGCGATACTGATACCGGGCAGCAGAAAGATCTCAGCAAGCATGAATAGTATGCCCAGCAGGACCAGGGCAGCAACAATCAATAGTTCGAACGTCATATCCGGTCTTTTTAATCTGTTAGATTTCTTATTTCTTCGTTACGGGCGTCAATTTTCAATCTCTCAATTTGCCGGTGAAGGATTTCACTCTCCTTCTCCAGCTCCAGTACCGATGAAGTGAGTGGGCTGACGGTTGCCCCGCCGTTGGAAATTAGCTCCCTCTTTTCCTTCAATTCTCTTTTTATCTCCTCCAGCTGTTTTGCAAGTCCGAGCGCCTGTGAGAAGCGTGATCGTGCACCGCTGTATGTGAAATCATCCAACCGGTGATATATCTTTTCATCGTTGAGGATGAACTCGAATTCAACACTCCTGACCTGTTCGCTGCTGTTTCTCTGCTGTGCAACCCTTCGGAGTGAGCTGTAATCCACCCCTTCGCGCCAGCTCTCGGCAATGGATGTGATGCGTGCCCTTCGGTAGATGTATGCCTCATCGTTACTTTCAACCAGTGTCACCTGTGGATTCGGGAGGAAGGTATAGATACAGACGTAACCATCCGGTTGGAAGCGGTCGGAAGCAAACCATCCAACACCTTTCTCCTCATCAATGACCATCATGTAGTCGTTGAAAGGTGAATTGAAGGGCATGTTCAGTTGGTTGGGTGTCAGGTAGGTGTCGGTAGCCAGGTTGTATCGCGTCACGTAAAGGTCATAACCACCCAGCGATTGGTGACCGGTGGAGGCGAAGTAGATGGTGAGGCCGTCACTCATGACATAGGGATAGGCTTGATGGCCCTCTCCGTTGATCGTTTCCGGTAGTTTTTGTTCGTTGCCGAAGCGATCGATCATCTTGTCCATGGTGTAGAGATCGTGAGCTAATTGTGTGCTCTCCTTCGAGTAATAGACCTTGTCGCCTCGTTCGTTGAGATAGAGCGTTTCATTGCCTGTGGGCAGGTCTGTGAAGAAAGTGTGCATCATTTTGAGGGACCCGGAAGATTGGGTCAGGTGATAGGCTGAGAGGAATTCGCTTTTCGGGAGGACCAGGCTGTCGATGATCTGCACATCTTCTGTGCGAAGGACTCTCCTTTGCAGTTGTGCGGTCTCTTCTCTGAAACGATCCAGTCTTTCCAACGCCTCCTTGTCGCGGCGTGATGCCTTCTGGTATTTATCAAACGCCTTTCCGGCCTCTTCAAAGCGGTATTGTTTGCTGTATAGCTCTCCCAGATAGAGGGGTGCCTCGGGGATTTTCTTCTCATCGGAAATGAGAAGATATTGCTCAGCCTCGACAATTTTTCCGGTTTTCAGCAGGCTGACACCGAGCCATTGATTTAGCGCAGCATTGGCCGAATCGTTGGCATAAGCCTTTTGGAAGATTGGCAGGGCATCGGCATATCGACCTTCCAGATACCAGCTCCTGGCATCGTCGAGAGTCTGTCCCTGCAGGGCAAACATGATGGTGCTGAGCAGTAGCGTGGAAATGATATGTTTATTTTTCATCACTTATGATTTCTGAACTCAAAGATAAGAAAAATAGAGATACAACTATTATATCTTCTTATTTTCCTTGTGTATCGCCTTGTGGCATAGTTTCCAACACGGGAAGGGGAGGAGGTGTAACCGAAATCTTACGGTTGAAGATGGTAAAATTCCAGTTGTAGATTTTTGCGAAAAGCAGGATCACCACAATAGCATAACCCCCCATCCAGATAAGTTCCCCGACGGGATCGATTTCCTTCACCCTGAAAAGTGCATCGGTCTGGAAGACAGATGCACTGTGAGTAGTGAACAGCGCGAT
Source organism: uncultured Proteiniphilum sp. (assembly GCA_964491215.1). Lineage (GTDB taxonomy): Bacteria > Bacteroidota > Bacteroidia > Bacteroidales > Dysgonomonadaceae > Proteiniphilum. The sequence continues at coordinate 9,730 of CAZBFS010000007.1, read as the reverse complement.
AAAAGCATTGTTAATGAAATGAATGCCGATGGCCAGTTCAATACCGTCATCCAGTATGGATACCGCTCCAAGCACAATACCCATCAGAATATAGTTGGACATCGAGATCCAGAAACCAAATTCCTGTACCTCCGGATTGAGTGCATGCATCATTCCAAATGCCATCGAGATAATGATCAGGGTCCACCAGCGGCTGCGGGTAGCAGCGGCCACCCCCTGGGAGAGATAACCCCTGAAGAAGATCTCTTCAAAGGTGGATTGAAATGGGAGTACCAACAATGTGATTAACAACAGCAGTAGGAAGCGTCCTGAATGAAACTGGAACTGGTAGTTCTCCGGTGATGTGATCAGACCATAGATCAGTGTGATAGCCATCAATCCTCCCCAAACCAGCATTCCCATCCCGATGCGTCCTTTCCGCAGGTGGCTTCTACCGTTGATGGTTTCTGTCAGGGTACGTTTATGAAAGGGACGCACAAGCCACTTGAAAGCAAAGAACATAGGCAGAAAGGTAAACAACAATAGGAGAAAACCTGTGTTGCCGGTGATGCCGTAGCTGCTCAGGTCAGTGATATTCCCGGAGACGAAGTCCGGTATCCCGTTTTTAATTATATGCACAATCATTGTGATGATCAGGGGGAATGATCCAATGGTTGATACTCCCAAAAACAGTATCAGGGTCATCGCCAGGTATTTCCAGAAGCTGTTTTGTCCGTCTAAGGCACGTTCAAGGTGTTTCATGATCTATTCTTTTTCTATTTGTTATTGTGTGTTTGATGTTGCATCTTCTTCCCATGCCAGGATGTCCCCCGGCTGGCAGTTCAATTCCCTGCAGATGGCTTCCAGCGTACTGAAACGGATGGCTTTGGCTTTTCCTGTTTTCAGTATGGAGAGATTTGCAGTAGTAATTCCTACGCGCTCTGAGAGCTCGTTCAACGAGATCTTCTTCTTTGCCATCTCCACATCCAGGTTGATAATTATGGGCATAGGTGTATCTTGTGTTATATCGTGAGCTCCTGTTCTTCTTTAATATCCAGGGCGCGTTTCATTACCGTTGCGATAATCAACGCAACAAGCCCGATGAGTAACAGTGAGTTGATATACTCCGGGCGGGCGATTGTATATTTTTCCAAATCAATATGCGATTTTGCACTATGATAATTGTATTGCTCAAAAAGAAGTCTGTAGCCATATACAATGATATAGTATATGCCGATTTTCTTTATCCTTTTCACATTGAGAGTGTTGAACACATTGTTGCGGTAAAGTGAGTAAATTAGCTTGTAGAACTGAACCGGAATGAGAATCAGCAAATAGAGGATGGGAAAGGCTGTCAGAATCAACAACAACTCGAATAAACCGACCCATAAGGATCTGCCCTCCTTGTACTGATAAAACAACTGCATCTCCTCCTGTCTGGCAGGGATGAGCTCTTTTGTCCTGCTGTTTAGGAGTGTATCCGGGAAATAGTTGCTCTTATCTTTTCGTTTCAGTCTCACGTAGAATGTCTCATTTCTCACGTCGCTGTCAGGATCTTCATGCCGCAGCTGCGATTCCGATAATCCCGATTTTGCTCCCTCTATTCCACCTTCCCATGCACTGATGATTGCTGGTGTCAATATCAACAAGTAAACAATCCCTGCCAGCAGGGAAAGCAGGGCCAGGGAATTCTTGTTCAATCCGGTTTTCATGAAATTATAATTTGATTTTTATTCATGTTCGTTTACAGATGTTCCAACCATTTTATGAGTTTCATGCTGTAAAAGTATAACAATAATTTAATATAACAATAAAAATACATCGAAAAACGATAAAAAATACACCATAGTACATCGAATCCTTTGTCAGAAGCACTTCCCAGACTCCTGCAACAATCTGTTTTTTCTAAACAGGTTTAATTTTCATACTTTTTGTATCTTTGTCACCTGAAATGTTCATCATACAGAACAGACCTGCTTACGCAACGTCACAACCCATACAATCCTATCCTATGCACGAAAAAATTGTAATTCTCGATTTCGGCTCCCAGACCACCCAGCTGATCGGCCGGCGCGTCCGGGAACTGAACACCTATTGTGAGATCGTTCCCTACAACAAGTTTCCCTTCGGCGATGAGTCGGTGAAAGGGGTGATCCTCTCGGGTAGCCCTTTCTCGGTGAATGATGAACATGCCTTTAAGACCGACCTGCAAACCATCAGGGGACAGTACCCCCTGCTGGGGATCTGCTACGGGGCGCAGCTGATGGCTGCCTCTTCGGGAGGTGAGGTAGGAAACCATGGATCGAGAGAATATGGCCGAGCTCACCTGAGGGTGAGTGAAAGTGGTGATCCGCTCTTGGGGGATATCACACAGGAGAGCCAGGTCTGGATGTCACACGGTGACACCATTGTTCGTATACCTGATCATTTCAGGGTGATTGCCTCTACCGAGGATGTGGCATTGGCAGCCTACCGTGTTGAGGGGGAGCAGACCTGGGGTGTACAGTTTCATCCCGAGGTATTTCATACTGAACAGGGTACGAAGATTCTGGACAATTTCCTATCCATCTGTGGTGTGGGGAAGGAGTGGACACCGGCCTCCTTTATCGAGTCGACGGTGCAGGAGTTGCGTGAGCAGCTGGGTGACGACAAGGTGATCCTGGCCCTCTCGGGAGGGGTCGACTCCTCGGTAACTGCCGTGTTGCTCAACAGGGCTATCGGCCGGAATCTTACCTGTATCTTCGTGGATCACGGACTGTTACGAAAGAATGAGTTTGAGACGGTGCTGCATAACTATGAGCACCTGGGGCTGAACGTGATAGGTGTGGATGCGAAACAGCATTTCTACGAAAGGCTGGCGGGGGTAACCGAGCCGGAGCAGAAGCGAAAAATTATCGGCAAGGGCTTTATCGACACCTTCGACCGTGAGGCGCACAAGCTGCAAGATATCAAGTGGTTGGCACAGGGGACCATTTACCCCGATATCATCGAGTCGCTATCCATCACCGGCGTCACCATCAAGAGCCACCACAACGTGGGGGGGCTGCCTGAGAAGATGAACCTGAAGTTGTGTGAGCCACTGAAGCTTCTTTTCAAGGATGAGGTGCGCCGTATCGGCCTTGAGCTGGGGATGCAGCCCCACCTGATCCACCGTCACCCATTCCCCGGTCCGGGGCTGGGTATCCGTATCCTGGGAGATATCACGCCGGAGAAGGTGCGTATGGCGCAGGAGGCAGATGACATCTTTATCAGCAACCTGCGAAGTGCCGGTCTCTACGACAAGGTGTGGCAGGCAGGAGCGATCCTGTTACCGGTGCAGTCGGTGGGAGTGATGGGTGACGAACGGACCTATGAGAACACGGTAGCCCTGCGGGCGGTTACCTCTACCGATGCGATGACAGCCGACTGGGCACACCTTCCCTATCCGTTTCTGGCCAAGGTGTCGAACGAGATCATCAACAGGGTGAAGGGTGTGAACAGGGTAGTCTATGATATCTCATCAAAGCCACCAGCAACAATCGAGTGGGAGTAACTCACCCCTGCCTGCCCGGCATTTATGGTTACACTTGACTTCTCTCTTCATGATCGGCTGCGTGATCATCATCGCGCAGCTGTTTTATTTCGGGTTTTCTTAGCTCAGGGTAGGCTATACGTGAGTGGTACATCGTTTGCAGTTTCTCCACGAACACATCTTTCACTGCCTGGATATCCCGGAAGGTGATGGGGGCCATCTTGAAATAACCTTCATAGAGTTGTGCGTCGATGATCTTGTCTACCAGGGTTCGGATCGATTCCTCTGTATATTCCGGCAGACTGCGGGAGGAGGCCTCCACTGCGTCGGCCATCATCATGATGGCTTCTTCGCGGGTGAATGGATTGGGTCCCGGGTAGCGGAAATCGGACTCGTTGACCTCCTTACCGGGGTTGGCATTCTTCCAGGATATGTAAAAGAATTTGGGCATGCTGGTGCCGTGGTGCGTTTCAATGAAGTCGATGATCTGTTCCGGGATATTGTTCTTCTGTGCGATCTTTACTCCGTCTTTCACATGGTTAATGATGATGCGTGCGCTCTCTTCAAAGGGGAGTCCGGCGTGCGGATTCATGCCCGGGGTCTGGTTCTCGGTGAAAAAAGCCGGATTCACCATCTTCCCGATATCATGGTAAAGCGCACCGGTACGGATTAGTGAGGCATTGGCACCCAGGCTGGAGGCGGCAGCCATCCCAAGGTTGGAGACCTGCAGGGAGTGCTGGAAAGTGCCGGGAGCCTTTTCCGACAGCTCTTTGAGGAGAGGTTTGTTGATGTTGGAGAGCTCTACCAGCGATACGCCGGAGATAAAGCCGAACGTCTTTTCTACCAGGTAAACAAGCGTGTAGGAGAACATGATGAAGATGAAATTGATCAGGAAGTAAATCAGCATCACCCAGTTTGCCTCTTTGATGCTGCCCTCCTGGTAGAGGGTGAGGCCCAGGTATACCAGTATGTAAGTGAGCAGGATGAAGAAGGAGCTTCTGATAAGTTGCGACCGTTCCGACAGCTCTTTAAGCATGAAAATGGAGACCATCGCCACTGACATCTGAATCACGATGAATTCAAAAGGGTAGGGAACCATCAGCGAGCTGAGGATAACGGTGATCAGACTGGCGAAGAGTGCCGTACGTGAGTCGATGAAGGTGCGGATCAGGATGGTCACAATGGCATAAGGGAGGATGAAGACGCTGAAGAGATCGAAGTGTACCGTGACAGCGGTGAGTAACAGGAAGATAACGATGAGCAGCACCATGAAAACCACATGTTTTCGGTTGCGGTATTCGTTGGGACGGAAGAAAAGGAGATACATGTAAAATGATCCGAACATCAGCAGGATCAGCATCAGTTGTCCCACGATTATCCCGCTGTTTTTGCCGGCGCTACCGCTGCGCTCCTCGGTAACACGTTTCAGTGAGGAGAGAATGTTATATGTGTGGGCATCAACGATCTCCCCCTGGTCAATAATCCGCTGCCCCTGCTGCACCATGCCGCGGCTGATATCTATCTGTTGTATAAACTCTTTTTCTGCTTTATCCGATGTCGCCGCATCGTAAATGATGTTCTCACGAATGTAGTCATTGATGTCCGCAGATCTTAGCAATTCAGCATCCATCGACTCCGGCAAATCTTCCAATACCTTTTCATATGCAGAGCGAATGGTATAGAATGATTCAATCTTTCTTGAATCTGCCATAATACCCTCCTTGATGCGTAGTCCCCCCGTAGCAGAAGCTGCAATGAGGTCATACTCCTCTGAGCGCATGATGCCCTTGTCGTAGACCTCCTGCAGCTGTTTGCGGATGTAAAGCTTGTGATCAGCCGGCAGCTCCGCCAATCTCTCTTTCAGGTTCACATCGGCATCAAAATCGGCCAGTGCATTTTTTGGGACCTCCTTGTCAACTTCAAAATAGGGTTCGTAGTATTGCAGGAGGCTATCCTGTTCGGCCTGTAGTTGTTCCGTCGTTTTGTAGACAGGAAAATCGAAGGGAGCCGTCAGCAATCCGTACTGCCAGGGTCTTCCTTCGTTAAAGGAGTACTTAAAACTGCTCTGTCGGGGAAAGAAGTAAGTGACGAGCATTACGGCGAGGACAAAGATCAGAGGGACGAATACCCGGGTGCGGATCCTGATTTTTTTCTTGTTCGATGGGTTTGCGTGCATGCCTCAGCAGATTGATAGAGTTCAATTCATTTACAACAAATGAAAGGGTGAAAAGTTTGTTCAGTAGGCCTCTTCCCGGGATATTTGTGGTGATGTTATACAGAATCTGATTATTTTTCGGTTTTTCAGATATTATAATTACTTTTGCACTGCGTTGGAATCCGGCACACTCAGAGCAGGTAACCCGCCTAAAACCACAAAAAGATAGTATGGACGAGAGGATTCCGCCTTTTGAGATTGATCTGGTTTATTTATGGGTAGATGGTAGTGATCCCGCATGGCTCACAAAGAAGCAGCAGGTCACTGGCCTCTTGTCAGATCGGTCTGAGAGTAACAACAAGGGACGTTATATCAACAATGAAGAACTGAAGTATTCCCTCCGCTCTGTGGAACGTTATGTTCCATGGGTCAGGAAGATATTTATCGTGACAGACAATCAGTGTCCTGATTGGTTGGACAGAGATCATCCGAAGATCCGGGTGGTAGACCACAGGGAGATAATGCCAGAGGAGGCGCTCCCTTGTTTCAACTCCAGTGTGATTGAGTATTTTCTACACCGTATCCCTGGTCTGGCAGACCGATTCCTTTTTGCGAATGATGACATGTTCTTCAATCATTCACTCTCACCTGAGTTTTTCTTTGATGAGCAGGGGATTCCCTATGTTCGGTTAAAAAAGAAAATCCTGGGGAAATGGCATTACCGCCTTAAACGTCTTGTACGCAAAAAATTGGGACAATATATCTCCATGGTGCTTGAAGGAGCCTCTTTTGTAGAAAAGAAGTTTGGTGTTTTTTATGCAGGAATACCACACCATAATGTAGATGCTTTTATAACCGGAGATTACCGGTATGTAGTTGAGCATATCTTTAAGGAGCAGGTAAGGGATTCACTCCAGAGCCATGTGAGGCAGTATGGTGACCTGCATCGTTCTGCATTTTCTTATTATGCGCTGGCAACCGGTAAAGGGGTGTTGAAATATGTAGGCAGGAAAGACTCGATGCGGTTGAATATCTACAGGAAGCAATATCAGAAGCGCATAAACAAGTATGATCCGGACCTTTTCTGTTTGAATGACAGCCAACGTGTAAGTGAAACAGATCGCAAATTGATACAACCTTTCTTGGAAGGTCTCTTTCCCGAAAAATCAACTTTTGAAATAACGAATTGATTCGTGCAGTTACAGTTCGAATGATGATTTCTCCGGCAGGATGGTCTGGAACGCTTTCTCCAGTTCACGCATCACCTCTGCATAATTGCGGATGTGGGCATTGTCATTCAGGCATATAAGCTTGTACCGTTGGTCATGAATGGCACGGATGGCTTTTTTGGACCTGAGCACCAGCGGGAACATCCTGGTGTCACTGTAGGTGTTATAGGGGACAAAGTTAGAGCGGCAGATCTGCCAGGTTCGGAACAGCTCCTGGGTGTAGTCCTCCGGACTGCGGAAGCGATTTTCTGATGCCTTCGCCAACTCATCGCCCGCATAATCCCACACCTCCTCGAAGGTCGATTTCAGGTAGGGTTGCGCGTTGTGGGGCGTGATGAGAGTGACAAACTTGTCATACGGCTTTAACAGACGTGTGATTCTGCTTTTCTTGCCGTAGGAGGGGTGGAGCCATTTCTCATGATCTCGCTTGAAGACCTCACGTTTGTTAAAACGCTGGTTGATGATCCGGATGTTGTTCTTAAGACATCTGGACCACAATCCCATACCTGAGTTGTAGCGGAAGGCAGCAATGTCGTTTGGCAGGCCACCGGTAAAGAAACGTTCCGGTGGGAGATGGTTGATGATGAAGAAGTCATCGTTGAAATAGACAAATTTCTCTGCCAGATCCGGGATCTTGTGGAGATATATCTCTATAAGAGAGGAATTGAATACAGGAAGGTAGTGCTGCGGGATGTAGTCGGAATGATTCACCAGTGACAGTTTGGGATGGTCGGCATTGAGCCATGCCGGTTTCTGACCGCAGGTGACAAAGTGTATCTTACGCACCCAGGGAGCAAACTGCTCTACTCCCCTGAACCAGTACTTCAAAAAGCCATAATCTCTGAAACGTGCTTCTGACACCTCGTTGCGGCTGTTATCAATCTTTCCCGACCAGGTGGCAAAATCGGCTCTCCACTTGGGATCATCCATGTCGACCCAGGTGATAACAAAATCAATTTCCATCATACTCATTGGTTTAGGGTTGACATCCTTTATGCAATGCTTTCCACAGCCCGGTACAATCGGTGAATCGTCTCTTTTTTACCCAGGAGCTCCGTGATTTGGAACATGTGAGGGCCTTTGCCGGCACCCACCACTGCCAGACGGAAGGCATTCATCACATTGCCCGTATGGTAGCCATTGTGTTGTATCCATTCCATTACGGTGGTCTCCTGGGCAGTAGCGGAGAAGTCATCCATTGTTTCGAGCAGTGATGCCAACTCTCTCATTTGTCTGGGTGTCTCCTCTTTCCACCGTTTGCGAACTGTCTTCTCTTCGTAGCTGTCCGGTGCCTCGAAAAAGTAGGAGGTCTGTTCCCAAAGCTCATGTATGAAGTGAATGCGTTCTTTCACCAGTCCCACCACCCGGGTTACCGTCTCCTTGGAGGAGTCTATTCCCTTCTGCCGTAGCTCGGTCATGTAAGAATCCGCCAGCACATTGTCGGGTGTGTCGAGAATGTAGTGATGGTTGAACCATTTCGCTTTCTCCAGGTCGAAGCGTGCGCCGCTCTTGCTGCACCGCTCAAACGAGAAGGCTGCTGTCAGCTCATCCAGGGAGAAGATCTCCTGCTCCGTTCCCGGGTTCCATCCCAGGAATGCCAGGAAGTTAATAACTGCCTCGGGCAGGTAGCCGCTCTCACGATAACCGGAGGAGCGTTCGCCACTACGGGGATCGCGCCACTCCAGCGGAAAGACAGGGAAGCCGAGCCGATCGCCGTCGCGCTTGCTCAGCTTACCGTTACCCTCCGGCTTGAGCAGTAGCGGCAGATGGGCAAAAAGAGGCATGCTATCCTCCCAGCCAAGGCTTTTATAAAGCCATACGTGCAGTGGTGCCGATGGCAGCCACTCCTCACCGCGGATCACGTGGGTAATCTCCATCAGGTGGTCATCCACCACATTTGCCAGGTGATAGGTGGGCAGCTCGTCGGCCGACTTGTAGATCACCTTGTCGTCGAGCACCGACGAGTTGATCACCACCTTGCCTCGTATCAGGTCATCCACGACGATATCCCTGCCTGGTTCAATCTTGATGCGTACTACGTACTGGACCTTGCTTTGAATCAGTGAATCGGTTTCTTCCTTGGTAAGGGTGAGGCTGTTGCGCATATGCATCCTTGTGGAGGAGTCATATTGGAAGTTGGCTTTCTCTGCACGTTTTGCTCCCAGCTCTTCAGGTGTGTCGAAAGCGATATAAGCCGCACCCTTTTCCAGGAGACGGTGTACATACTCTTTGTAAATCTCTTTTCGTTGTGACTGTTTGTAGGGCCCGAATGCACCACCCTGTCGGGGGCTCTCATCGAATGATAGTCCCAGCCAGTCGAATGTCTCCTGGATATATTCTTCAGCTCCGGGCACAAAACGTGTGGAGTCGGTATCTTCAATGCGTAGAATGAAAGATCCCCCCTGCTGCCTTGCAAACAGGTAATTGTATAGGGCGGTACGTACACCGCCGATGTGTAAAGGTCCTGTAGGACTGGGAGCAAAGCGTACTCTTGGTTTCTGTAACATCTGGTTTATTATCTTATTGTGTTTCAAACAGCCGTTTTCCCTGGAGCATCAGTTTGTAGGGTGGCAGTTGTGAAACTGCTGTTATTACAATCTGCAAAGATAGGGAAAAAGGTTTTGTCATGCAGCCTTCAGAGGCTGAAATTGATAAAGCGTTCCTGGTTCCTGGTTCAAAGATCCTGGTTCATTGTTCAAGGTTTATCGTTCAACATTTTTGGTTCATTGTTCAAGGGTTAGTAATATCGTACTTTGATCGTCGAACGTTGAACGTTGAACTTTCCAACCTGCTAACCTACTAACCTACTAACTTACTAACCTGTTAACCTGTCTGATTATCAGGCGTGATTCATTC
>CAZBFS010000006.1:0-24275 GCA_964491215.1 uncultured Proteiniphilum sp. | reverse complement strand
TTCTCTTCCCAAAGAGGATTACTCTACAGGGGTTCCCTCTTCCGGTGCCGGTAGCGCCGGTATCTCTGTCGGAATGGGCAATCCGGGTGTTACATCGGGAGCCGTGGAAGGATTCAGGGGAGCCGGCTGCTGCATTTCTACCTGCGACTGCGGAGTGTTGGTTCGTGATGTGGTGTATTTGGCAGTCAGAATGCTCAGCACAATCATGACGCCGGCCAGTGTCCAGGTGAATTTTTCCAGGAAGTCGGTCGTTTTGCGTACCCCCATGATCTGGTTCGATGAGGAGAATCCGCTTGCCAGGCCTCCTCCTTTTGATTTCTGTACCAGTACGGCAAGGATCATCAGGATAGCTGCCAGCAAGATGAGGATGGTGATGAAAATATACATGTCTTATTTATTTTTTTTCTTCTTCTCGTTTGCAATCAAATATTCCAAGAAACGAATTTGGTCGGCAAAGTAAACACTTTTTTTTGGAAAATTCAAACTTAATCGTTTAATAATTGTAAGTGCCTGCTCATATTTTTGTTGTTTGATGTAGATACGTGCGAGCGTCTCCGTCAGAAACTCACCACCATCCTCTTTTCTGCCGGCATCCTGATTGTTCTCCCGGGGGGAGTGTTCTGCCGGCGTGAAGAGGTCATCTGTTGCCGCTTTCTCGATGAAAGCGTCGATAATCTCTTGATGTTGAAAGGGCTGGCTCTCCAGCCCCTCCTGATCATCACTTTCGCTGATTGATTCCAGGTAGGCAAAATAATCAGTGCCTGCAATTTGCAGTTCGTCATCCGGCAGGGAGATATCATGCGTCTCCTTGTCGGAGAGAGTGCTGAGGAATGAGTCGAGAAGAGCTTCGGTACGGTCACCCGTTTGCTTGTCACTTTCTGAGGAGCGGGTCATAAATTTTGCATATTGTTCACGGCGAATTAGATAAAGCAGTTGCCTCCTGTCGCTGCAAAGCACTGCCGTTCTTGCCAGCTCTTCCCCAAAGCGGTCACTGTCGTTCAGTTCCAGGCTCTTGGTGAGAAGTAACTGCGAGGTGTGAAAACAGGGATAGGCCTCCAACACTGTTTCCAGTTCCTGCACAGTGGTCTCATCGAGAGTGCCGGGATCTTCCATCCATCTGTATAATTCCTCCTTCGTCATACCTCACCAGTTTGCCATTGTCGCGTTGAATATCTGGTCCACGATCTCTTTAATCAGCTCTCCCATCAACCGATCCTGCACACTGTCGAAAATGGTGTTGCTTGAGAAGGTGCGGTTTGCAGAGATACGCTCTTCAATCTCGGGAGCATCGGTTTTGTTGTTGCGGAAACGCATACGCACGGTTATGGTGAGGCGTGTCTCCGAGGCAAAGGCATCCTCCTGCACGGCCAGCGGAGTGAGTTCATAACCCACTATCTCCCCTTCGATCTCCATGTCGCCATTCTGGTTTACCAGTTGCAGTCGGGTGTTTCGGGTAAACATATCCTTCATCTCCTCGTTGAACCGTTGTTCGAGGGGAGGATAGACCAGTGGTGCCTGATTTACAAAATGGGCTATCATAAGTGTCTTGGTCAGCTCATAATCGATCGAGGCAGTCCTGAAGGAATAGGACATCTTGCAGGAGCTGGCCATGACAATCAGTGTAAGAAGAAACAGGATTTTTTTCATCATCATTCTTCCAGTTTATATTCTTTGATTTTGCGGTAGAGGGTGCGTTCGGAGATTCTCAGATCGGCAGCTGCCAGCTTTCTTTTCCCCTGATGCCTTTCCAGTGCTTTTACAATCATCTCTCTTTCCACCTCGCTGATGGAGAGTACGCTCTCTTCGTATTCGGTGGCCTCCTGGAAGTCTCCTCTCTCACGTCCATCCAGGTTGATTTTTTTTGGCATTGTCTCCAGTTTTACCGGTAAGGAGACGTCAGACTGTTCGTGCCGGATCAATGAGGAGGAACGCATGTCGGCAGCATCCGGATCGTATGTTGATGCGTGTTGAGCGGAATCCTCCATCAGGTTTTTCACCACCTGCTTCAGGTCGGTGATATCTTTTTTCATATCAAAGAGCACCTGGTATAGGATCTCACGCTCGTTGGCAAATGAGCGGTGGTCTGAATCATGTTGCTGTGATACCGGTACGGGAAGCATTCCCACCTCATTGTAGGGGAGGTATTTTTTCAGGAGATCGGCGGTGATCACCCGTTCCTGTTCGATGATGGAGATCTGCTCGGTGATGTTCTTCAGTTGCCTTACGTTTCCTGGCCAGCGATAGTTTTTCAACAGCTCACGTGCATCGTCGGTGAGGGTGATGGGTGGCATCATGTATTTCTCGGCACAGTCGCCGGTGAACTTGCGGAACAGAAGGGGTACATCCTCTTTCCGGTCACGCAGGGGCGGGATGCGGATGGGTACCGAGTTGAGGCGGTAGTAGAGATCCTCGCGGAACTTCCCCTTCTCCACCGCTTTCACCATGTTCAGGTTGGTGGCTGCTACCACCCGCACATCGCTCTTCTCCACCTTAGAGGAGCCCACCTTGATGAACTCGCCGCTTTCCAGCACACGCAAGAGGCGTGCCTGCGTGGAGAGAGGCAGTTCGCCCACCTCATCGAGAAAAAGGGTGCCTCCATCGGCCACCTCGAAGTAACCCTTGCGGCTGCTGGTAGCGCCGGTGAAAGAGCCCTTCTCATGGCCAAACAGCTCCGAGTCGATGGTGCCCTCGGGGATCGATCCGCAGTTGATGGCGAAGTAGGGGCCATGCTTGCGCCGGCTGTACTGGTGGATGATCTGTGGGAAGTTTTCCTTACCGGTACCACTCTCACCGTTGATCAACACAGACAAATCGGTGGGTGCCACCTGCAAAGCGACGTCGATCGCACGGTTCAACTCGGGAGAGCTGCCGATGATACCGAAACGCTGCTTGATTTGCTGTAGAGTGTGATTAGCCATATCCGTGGGTTGTAATGGGATTGAACGATCAAAGATACACAATTATTCAGATTCTGCCCAACGCGTAGGTCCTCGCTTTGAGAAATCCTCCCAGCGAGGCGGTGTCATCGTAAAAGCGGCTAATCTCCTCCGGCAGGATGGGATCGCCGAAGGTGAGCACCATCTCGTGACCCTTCTTGTTGTATAGCTCGTGACAGAGCCGCAGGTTGCGTATGCGCCACCCCAGGATGCGGAAGAGGTAAAACAAGGGGCTGTTGTGGCCGGAGATGTGCATCGGGATGACCGGCACCTTCATCTTACGGATGATTTTAAGTGTTGCCGGCTGCCAATCCTGGTCTTCAATCACCAGCCTTCCCCTTTTCAGGTAGAGGTTGGAGACAGCACCTGCAGGGAAGAAACCGAGAGGGTGCCCCTGACGCAGATGAGCGATGCTCTCGCGGATACCGGAGTAGGTGACGCTTTTCTTTTTTGAATCTTTCATGGGGTTCACCTTGATGAAGTTCTCCTCCATGGTGTCGATCAGTCCCAGGAAGAAGTTGACCATCATCCGGTAATCGGGTAAACGACTGCCCAGCGCTTCAATGGCCGCGATGCCATCGATGTGTCCGTAGGGGTGGTTGGAGACGGTGATAAAGGGTTGGTTACGGAAGCTGTGGAGCACCTCACTGTTGCGCAGGATCCGCTTTATCTCCAGCTTATCCAGCACATCGCGGCAAAAGGCTGGTCCCGTAAGGTGTTTGGAACGGTCGTAAATTTCATTTGGGACGTTCAAAGCGGCGATTTTCATGCCCAATTCGATGAACCTATCCCCATGTCTGCCACGGAAGATGGGGTGTATTCCCCGCAAATCGTCGTGGCTTACCAGTATCTCTTTCATCCCTTCGAAATGCTTTACAGATTATCTAACTCATATGCCACGTCATGGTGATGAAGTGGCATATGAGCGGTAAAAAAATATGTTCGTCAGATCTCTTTCTATGCCAGTTCCCTGATCAGGTCAATAATTTCTTTTCCGATAGTCTCAGCTGCTTCAGGTGAGGCTGCTTCGGAATAGATGCGGATGATCGGTTCGGTGTTGGATTTGCGCAGGTGGACCCATTTGTCGGGGAAATCGATCTTCACCCCGTCGATATCGGTCACCTGCTGATTACTGAAACGCTCTTTCATCTGTTGCAATATCGCATCGGTGTCAATACCGGGTGTCAGTTCCACCTTCTGTTTGGCCATGTAATAGATGGGGTACTCCTTGCGCAGTTGCGAAGGTGTTTTTCCCGTGCGAGCCAGGTAGGTGAGGAAGAGAGCAATCCCCACCAGTGCATCCCTGCCGTAGTGTGAGGCGGGGTAGATCACACCGCCGTTGCCTTCACCACCGATGACAGCTCCCACCTCTCTCATCTTCTCTACCACATTCACCTCGCCTACCGCTGCGGCATGGTAGGAGCCTCCCCTTAAGTGGGTGACATCGCGTAGGGCACGGCTGGAGCTGAGGTTCGAGACCGTGTTGCCAGGAGTATGTTGTAGTATATAGTCAGCCATGGCCACAAGTGTGTATTCCTCTCCGAAGGGTTCCCCATCCTCACAGTAGATTGCAAGGCGGTCCACATCGGGGTCGACAGCAAATCCCACGGTAGCTTTTGAGCTGCGTGTCAGTGAGGCGAGCTCGGTGAGGTGCTGGGGCAACGGCTCCGGGTTGTGGGAGAAGTTGCCATGCGGGGCACAGTGCAGTTTAAAGATCTCTTTCACTCCCAGGGCATAGAGCAACTCCGGGATGGCGATGCCGCCAACCGAATTGACACAATCTACCGCCACCCTGAAGTTTGCGGCCTTGATTGCTTCAACGTCCACCAGCTCGAGTGAAAGGACCGACTGGATATGTTCCTGCAGAAACTGTTTTTGTGTGATCTTGCCAAGCTCATCCACCGGCGAGAACGAGTAGGAGCCGCTCTCAGCCAGGGCCAGAATCTCCGCACCCTCAGCTGCATTCAGAAATTCACCCTGGCTGTTCAGCAGTTTCAGGGCGTTCCACTGACGCGGGTTGTGGCTGGCAGTGATGATGATACCTCCGGCGGCATTTTCACGTGTCACCGCAATCTCGGTGGTGGGGGTGGTAGCCATGCCAATGTCGGTCACGTCACATCCCATTGCCATGAGCGTGCCGGTGATGATGCGGTGTACCATCTCACCCGAGATGCGTGCATCACGGCCCACCACTATCCTGGGTCTTTTTTCTCTTGAGCTGTTCCTAATGAAGGTCGCGTAGGCAGCCGTAAACCGCACGATATTGGCAGGAGTGAGATTGTCTCCCTGTTCTCCGCCAATTGTACCTCTGATGCCGGAAATGGATTTGATCAATGTCATGGGTTGTTCTATCTGTCGGTTTTTTACTGTAATGATGAAGCGATCAATACTCTCCCCAAAAACGATACTGTATCAGGTCGTAATAGGAGGGTTGGTATTGTGAACGGTCTGACGATGATCCCATTGTAAAAGGGATGATCATCTTTACCTCACCGTTGTGGCCCACACGCTCCAGAGGTACCATCCATCCGGGATTGCTGTAGTAGCTTTTGGTGGATGAGTTGACCGGTCCGGCGTATTTGAGCTCCTCAGGAAAAACCATGTTGGAGTAGCGGGTAGTATCGTCCGACATGAAGTAATGGAGGCCACGGAAGCGGACATAGACTGACTGGTTTATTGTAAGCTTCTTTGTTGTATCACCGTATGAGATGACGTGATAGTACACATCGGTAGCGGGATCCTTGTAGAATTCGTTCTCCGCGAAGATACCGCTGGCGGGGTATTCATCCAGGATGCTCAACTGTTGTTGCGCAATGAAAAGATCAATTGCCTTTTCTTCATCTTTCAGGTAGTCTGCATAGGTCTTCCTGTCCTTACAGGAGGGGATGATGAGCAGCATGCCCAGAAGTACGATTATGGTAAGGTATGTTTTGTTCATATATCTCTGTCGTATAATTGATACAGTTTGCAAAAGTACACAATCTGCGCTAAAAAAAGCGGAATTGAACCGAAATAAACATTATCGATTCTTAAAAAAAAGGGTTAATCGTGATTCATCGATCTTTTCAGAATCTCTTCATATTTTTTCAGTCCTTCACCATAGATCTCCAACGCTTTGTCCAGAGGACCATAATATTCACCTCCCGAGGCGTTCAGATGTCCCCCTCCGTTGAAAAAGTCGGCAGCAAACTCGTTGCAGGGGAATGATCGTTGAGAGCGAAAAGAGAGCTTGATCAACCCCTCATCCTCACGTATGAAAGTGGAGAAGATGATCCCCTTGATGCTGAGGGGATAATTCACAAACCCTTCGGTATCTCCCTTGTTGAATTGAAACTGAGACTGATCCTCTTTCGAAAGCCAGATCAGTGCAGCGTGCAGGTCGGGGTAGATCTCCATGCGCTGTGACAGGGTGAAGCCCAGCAGCCGGTACCGCTCGGCGGAGTAGTTGTGGAACACCTGTGAATAGATGGCATCCTTGTCGATCTCCTTGCGCAGCAGCAGGCTGATAATCTCGAAAATCTCCGGATCACTCGAGTTGTAGGTGAATCCCCCTGTGTCAGTCATCATGCCGCAATAGATGCATTCTGCCTCCGTCGGCGTCAGCTCCTCATATCTGCCTGCCTGAAACAGCAGCCGGAAGATCAGCTCGCTGGTGGAGGATATCTCCGGGTGGGAGACCACGATGTTAAACCCGTTGCCGGGAAAGAGGTGGTGGTCGATCAGTATCTTCACCGCCGGTGATTCTTCCAACATGGGGGCCATCAGCCCTATTCGCTTAGGTATGTTATAGTCGAGCGAGAATATCAGGTCGGCATGTTGCAGGATGTGCCTTGCTGCCTCCGGGTTGTACTCAGCCACGCTGATCTCGCCTGCACCCTTCATCCATTTCAGGAAATGGGGGAAAGAGTTAGGGACGATGATCCTGGCTCTTTTCCCCCGATTCTTCAGGAAATGACAGAGCGCGAGTGATGATCCGAGGGCATCTCCATCGGGGGAGAGGTGGGTGGTGATCACGATCTGACCGGCTTCATCGATAGCCTGCATGATCTGATCCACCTTCGCCTGTTCAATCACGTCGGTGAGTGATTCGGTAAACTTCATAGAGAACGTTTCTTTTGATGATGAACGGCAAAAGTACTAAAAATTCAGCGAATAGGCTCCATTTTGTCTCACATCATGTATCGGGATACCCCTGGCGAGACATCTATTCCTGATGGTGGCTGCTGTATAGCGGGGGAGTGAGCTGTCGAGGACAATCAGTGAGGGCTGAAAGAGGCGGTATAGCTGTTCAGCATCGAAACAGCAGTAGTGGGAAAGGATCAGGATATCGACGCGGAAGGTGACGTTGGCTGTGAAATGGTTGAACGATCCGTCGGAGAGTCGGAGTATCTTTTTCCGGGGGTGTGGCAACAGACCGTTATCCGGTATCGCGATGGGATAGCGCGTCTCATCTGCGTAAAGTGAGATCTCACTGTAAGGAGAGCTGTTGAACACCACCAGTTGTACCGGTGCTGTTTGCAGCTGCTCCCGAAGAAGTAGCAGCTGAAAAGAGAGCAGCGACGAGAGGGCAAAGATCAGGGTGCGTAGCCGCTGTTTATAGATGAAGTGACTAAATAGGAAGATGAAAAGCAACAGCAGGATAGCCGAAGGCAGAGAGATATGCAAGCCGGTGAGCTGTGCGCAGGGTAGTGATTCCATGAACTGAACGATGTGCAGCATGGCGTTCGTGAGCAGCTGTACCAGATGACGGAGCAGCTGCGGCAGCCATTCGGGAAAGCCGGATAATGAGGCTTGCAGCCAGCCGGTAAACAGCAATGGTATCATCGAGTAGATGATAATACCCATGAGTGGCACCATCAGGATGTTGGAGAGGAAGAACCAGGTAGGGAAGGTGCCGAAATTGTAAAGTACGAGGGGGAAGAGCCCCAGCTGAGCCGACAGGGAGAGAGCCACCAGGTTCCAGAGGTATGCCAGGGCCTTGTTCCTGGGTTTGGCAAGTGCCGCAATGCGGGGTTGGAACCACAGGATCGAGAAGACGGCTCCGAAGCTCATCTGGAAGCTGATGTCGTAGAGACTGTTTGGCTGAAAGATAAGGATCAGGAAAGCGGCTGCCGCCAGTGTGTTCGCTGTGAAGCTCCTCACCTGTTGCAACCGGCCCAGACAATAAAGTGATAGCATGATCACCGCCCGTACCACCGATGGAGATAGTCCCGCCACAAAGGCATAACACCAGAGCATCAGGATGATCACCCATTGTCGGATGCGGAAGCCTTTGCCCCTGTGACCCAGGGGTGAGAGCAACAGGGAGAGGATCAGGTAGATGATCCCTGTGTGTAGCCCGCTGACAGCCAGCAGGTGCGCTGTTCCCGAAGCACGGAAAGCCTCCTTGATATCATCCGACAGGTAGGCCTTGTAGCCGAGGGTCACTGCCGCGATAAAGGCGTAGGTCTCTCCCTCCAGTCCCAGCGAACGGTAGAAATTGAGAACATTCATCCGGCATCTTTGTGCAAGCAGGTATGGTGTCGCTCTCCTTCTTCCCGTTAACTCCCACTCCCCTGTGGAAAGGAAGTCCCTGGCTGAAAACCCCCTGTTTCGCATGTATCCCGCATAGTCCCATTCCCCCGGGTTGCCGAAGTTGCGAAATGGCTCCGGCTGTGCGGTGAAAATGATCTCATCACCGGGCTGCAGTACCGCTGCACGGTTGCTCTTTTCCAGGTAGAGCATCACTTTCTTTTCAAGAGGTGGGGCTGTGCGCACCGGACATTGCACCGATCGTTCTTTTTCTACAGGTATTTCCAACAGAACAGCAAGGTAGGCACGGTTTTTTTCAGGGAAGTTGTACTCGCTTCCTGCTCTCTGTTCTTGACACTGGAGCAGGGTGAGTGCAAAAAGGAACAGGTAGGTGCCGGCACCAAAGATCCACCTGCGTGTAAACTGATGATGCTCACCTCGTAAGAATGAGAGGAGGATGAACAGAAGACCCGACAGGGAAAGGAATGCAGGCAGCAACCCATTGTAGGGAAGAAATGGGCTGGAGATGATTGCACCGGCAACAGGTATTATCAGCCGGAAAAAGGGCGTTTTGCCAATCAGATCGTTCATCTGACGCGCACACTGGATCAGATCGTAACTCCGCCGCTATGCGGTTAATAAGCCGCAGTCGCCTTTCGGGAATGAATTGAAGCGTATTAGAGTGCCTTCAGCTGTCGAATGGTCTCCTCAGGATCCTCGGAAGAGAAAACGAAGCTGCCGGCCACCAGCACGTCGGCACCGGCATACACAAGTCTTCTGCCGGTTTCCAGGTTGACACCACCATCTACCTGGATCAGTGTGGGGAGGTTTCTTTTCTCAATCATTTCCCTGAGCTTAGCAACTTTTCTGACCGTACCCTCGATAAACTGTTGTCCCCCAAATCCGGGGTTGACAGACATCAACAGTACCATCTCCAGCCCCGGCAGTATCTCTTCCAGTAACGCAACCGGCGTGTGGGGGTTCAGCGTGACTGCCGGCTTCATCCCTCTGTTGCGTATCTCCTGCACCACGCGGTGCAGGTGAGGACAGGCCTCGTAGTGGACATTCATATAGGTAGCACCGGCTGTTGCGATCTCATCGGTGAATTTTTCCGGGCTTACGATCATCAGGTGGGCATCCAGCGTTTTGTGAGTGATCGCTTTCAACTGGTTGATCACCGGAAAGCCAAACGAAATGTTCGGGACAAACACACCATCCATGATATCCAGGTGGATCCAGTCTGCCTCGCTTCTGTTGAGCATCTCAATGTCTCTTTTGAGATGAAGGAAATCGGCCGCCAGTAAAGACGGTGCTACAATCGTACTCATGGGAATGATTTTTCTGTTCTCAAAGGTATGGAAAAATCTTTATTTGTAAAAATTGAACTCACTCCTCTCTTTCCATTTTGTTGCTACCATTCAATTCAAGATGATCAGCTTTTCATTCAGCGGAAGGTTGCTCACCGGACAGTAGCACCTGGCAAACTGACGAATGATCAACAGTGAGGTGAGTGAGGGCTGCTCCCTCTTCCGGGGAGGCTGCTTGTCGGTTTTCTTCACGTTTGAATTTTCCTGGTTCATCGACTTTGTAGCTGGTAAAGAGCAAACGATCAGAGGATGCGAATATTGCCATCTGGCAAAAAAAACCTGTCTGTTGCAATCAAATCTCGCCATTTTACATATCTTTGCCTGTTCAAACCCATAATTGCGACGAATATGAGGAAATTATTTTATCTTTTTATATCAGCCCTGATTCTGATCTCTTGTCAGAATTCAAACGAGTACTCCATCAAAGGAACAGTAGCCAATCCTGATTTTGAAGGCACCAACGTCTATCTGCAGGAGATGACCGACGACGCCATGGTGACAACAGATACGGCGGTGGTGGAGAATGGCCAGTTTAGTTTCAAAGGTGCAGCAGATGCTGCCCGCCTGCGCTTCATCCTCCTGGATGAGTCGGTATCCCCGCGGCAGGAGACCCGTATACCGGTCTTGCTTGAACCGGGCAAGCTGAAGGTCTCATTCGATAGTGTGGTTACGGTGAGTGGCTCGAAGGTCAACGAAGCTTATACCGATTTCAGGGTACAACAACGGGAGCTGGGAATGCAGATTCGTGAAGTGGTGGAGCGCTACAACAGTGCTCAGGCTGCCGGCACTATTACCGGGGCGATGGAAGCAGAGATCAACACCAGCTACGACAGCATCAGCAACAAGATGACCGAGCTGAACTTCAACTTCATCAAAGAGAATATCGACAACGACCTGGGGCAGTATTCATTTATGGCCTCCTCTTCAATGTTTGAGCCGGAACAGCAACGTGAGATACTGGAGCTGGCAGATGAGAGCTTCAAATCGAAAGAGAATATACAACGTGTGATAGAGCGGCTTGAGAACCTGGAGAAGGTAGCCATCGGTCAGCAGTTTGTTGATTTCACCCTGAAGGATACCGAAGGAAACGATCTCTCTCTCTCTCATTTCGCTGGACAGGGGAAGTATGTGCTGGTGGATTTCTGGGCTGCCTGGTGTGGCCCCTGCCGGCAGGAGATGCCCAATGTGGTAGCAGCTTACGACAAGTACAAATCGAAAGGGTTCGAGGTCGTAGGTGTCTCTTTCGACCAGAATCGAGAGGAGTGGCTTGAGGGAATCAGTCAGATGAATATGAGCTGGCCGCAGATGTCGGACCTGATGTATTGGGATAGCCCGGTGGTCGATCTTTATGCCATCCAGGGCATTCCCCACACCATCCTGCTCGACAAGGAGGGTGTTATCATTGAGAAGAACCTGAGGGGAGAAGCGCTTGATGCGAAGCTGGCAGAGCTGATGCCCTGACAGATATGAACTGAACAACTGACAAATGGAGCTGCCGCAGGGTTGCTCCATTTTTTTGTCCCAACGAAATAAATGTCTATTTTTGTGAAAAAGAAATGCAGATGATGCCAACCAGACAGTTTTTAGTTCTTGTTCTATTGGGTGCTTTTCTCGCCCTTTACCCCGGTAGCCGCTCATTCGCACAAAACAGACCTTTTACCGTGGTAATTGATCCGGGACATGGAGGCAAGGACCCCGGAGCTGTTGGAGCCACCTCACGTGAAAAAGATATCGTCTTGTCTGTGGGACGCAAACTAGGAGCACTCATCGAGAAGCATCACAAGGATGTGAAGGTGATATATACGCGCGACAGCGATCGGTTTGTGGCACTGAACAAGCGGGCTGAGATAGCCAACAAGGCACATGCCGACCTCTTCATCTCACTCCATTGCAATGCCCTGGATCGGAGGCGTACCTCCCCACAGGGAGTGGAGACCTTCGTGTTGGGATTGCACCGCAGCAAGGATAACCTGGATGTGGCCAAAACAGAGAACGCCGTGATCATGTATGAAGAGGATTACTCGCTTAAATATGAGGGGTTCAATCCAAATGAACCGGAGTCATACATCATCTTCGAGTTCATGGCCAACACATTTCTCTCCCAAAGCGTATACCTGGCCACCATCGTACAGAACCAACTGGTCACCGGTGCCAAAAGGGTGAACCGCAATGTAAGACAAGCCGGCTTCCTGGTGCTTCGTGAGGTAGCTATGCCCAGCATTCTGGTGGAACTGGGGTATATCAGCAACCCTCACGAGGAGAAATACCTGAAGAGCAACAGTGGTCAGAATTTACTGGCCAACGCTATTTATAACGGCTTCAAGGAGTACAAGCGTGAACATGACAAGAAGAGTTATGTTTTCAACGGTAACTCATCTTCCCGCGACGAGGCGGTGTCGGCCTCTTCTGCCGGTGTCACAGCTGGTGACAGGGAATATAGGATCCAGTTTCTCACCTCTTCCCGCAAGTATGAGAAGGGAGCGAAAGTATTCAAAGGACTGGATCCTGTTGAACATTACGTTGACGGGGGGTTGTACAAGTATACCTATGGCAGCACATGCAATCAGACAGAAATCACCCGGACCCTGCGAGAGGTGCGCCGCAAGTTCAAGGATGCTTTTGTCATTGAGCTTGTGGAGGGACAACGTGTGAAATAATCAATCAGATGAATAAGAAAATCTCCAGAAATGCGCTCATCGGTCTGGCTTTTCTCGCCAGCCTGTTCATGATCTATTTTGGCATTAACTTCCTGAAAGGAGTCAATGTGCTGAAACAACAAAAGCAATATTACGCCCTCTTCGATGATGTTACCAGCCTGCTGTTATCCTCACCTGTCTACGTGAAGGGTTATCAGGTGGGATTGATCAGCAGCATCACAATGGCAGAAACGGATCCGATGCGGTTTGCAGTAGCCGTCAGCCTGGAAGAGGAGTTCCCCATTCCGGAGGATAGCTACATGGAGTATGGTACCGATCTCTTCGGTGCCTCCCTGGCAACGCTGGTACTGGGCAACTCGACAACACGGCTACAGCCGGGTGACACCATCACTGGCAAAAAAGTGACCGGATTGATGGATGGTGCTGCTAAGTTGATGCCCCGGGCCGATTCTATCTTCCTGCGGATTGACTCACTGCTGCTCTCCCTGCATCAAATCGCCGCCCATCCCTCCTGGGAAGAGTCAATCAACGGAATAGGTCACACAGTGAACCAACTGAACAAAACCAGCATAAATCTTAACAGATTGATGGCTGCCCTCGAAAAAGAGCTGCCTGAAATCAGCAGTAATCTGCTTGCTGTCACTGGCGATTTAAGTAAGGTGAGCAATGAGATAAGTGCAATGGATTTCAACCGCACCTATGCCGGCATTGACGAAACAGTCAATAACCTGAAGCTGCTCTCTGAGAAAATCAACAGCAGTGACAATTCGCTGGGTCTGCTGATGAACGACACGAAACTGCATGACAGCCTCAATGTAACCATTGATGCAGCTACTAAGTTGTTGGAGGACATCAGGTTAAACCCTGGCCGCTACCTGAGCGTCAAGGTGAGCCTGTTCTGATTTCGTGGGGTTTCAATTCTGAATCTGTAGAACTATTTTAAATAGAATTAATCTAAATAAGCCTTTTTCGGTTGATTAGGTTGAAACACTTTGAGTGGCTGACTTTGCGTAACAAAAATGTAATATTTTCAGGTAGCGGAAGGTGAATGAGTAAATATATATATCATCTTGATTATCAAATGTATTGACTCATCTTATTTGGGTAATGACATGAAAAACAAGCGGATAGGCCTATTTTGCTGATAAATAACGTATTTTTTTCTGAAAGTGAGGAATACAATTAAAAAGTACATTTTTTTTTCTCGTTTATTTTTCCAAAATTTGTATTCTCCTAACTGGAACGACGGAAAAACAAAGATCATTTTAGAGATTCAATGAAGAACGACTGCCAGATTTTGTGGAAAAACTGTTTGGATGTGATTCGGGACAATATCCCCGAACCCGCATTCAATACATGGTTTCTTCCAATCGTTCCGCTCAAATACCAGGATCATGTGCTCACAGTTCAGGTGCCAAGTCAGTTTTTCTACGAATACCTGGAAGATAAATATCTCGATCTGATTCAACAGACTCTCTACCGTGAGATTGGCAAAGGCACCATCCTCAACTATCGCATACTGGTGGAAACAGAGACCAACACTGCCGTAGAGCTGCGTGGTGAAAGCAAATCGTTTGCCTCGTCCGACAAAAGTCTCCGAAAGAAAGTGTCGGAGAAGGTGCCCAGCCCGTTCGACAGGGTGCAGACCACCGAGTTTATCTCACAGGTCAACGGCAGATACCGATTTGATAATTTCTTTGAAGGCGAAAGCAACAGGCTGGCCCGTACGGCTGCTGAGGCGGTTGCCGATAACCCTGCGAAGACTGCCTTTAATCCCCTCTTTGTACACGGGCACTCCGGTGTGGGCAAGACTCACCTCTGTCACGCCATCGGCTCGAAGGTGGAGGCGCTCTATCCCGACAAAAAGGTGCTCTATCTCTCGGCGCATCTCTTCAAGGTTCAGTTCACTGATGCGCGCCGGTTCAACACCATCAACGATTTCATCAACTTCTACCAGAACATCGATGTGCTGATCATTGATGACATCCATGAGTTATCGGGACTGGAGAAAACGCAGAACACCTTCTTCCACATCTTCAACCACCTGCATCAGAACAACAAGCAGCTGGTAATGACCTCCGATTGTGCTCCAATGGATATGCAGGGGATGGAAGAGCGTTTGTTGACTCGTTTTCGCTGGGGTCTCTCCACCAAGCTGGAGCGTCCCGACAAGGAGTTGCGAAAGAAGATCCTTCAAAATAAGGTATTGTCAGACGGTCTCTCCATACCGGAGAACGTGATTGATTTCATTGCTGAGAACGTGACGGAGAATGTGCGTGATCTGGAAGGAATAGTGGTCTCACTGATGGCTCACTCGATCATCAACAACCGGGAGATTGACATGAGCCTTGCCCGAAGGGTGATGGAGCAGAGCATCCGGTTTGAACGTAAACGGATCACCGTGGAAAAGATACAGGATACCGTTTCCCAATTTTTCAACGTAAAAAAAGATCTGATACAGTCCTCATCGCGTAAGCGAGAGATTGTGCAGGCTCGCCAGGTAACCATGTACTTCATCAAGAAACATACTGAGTTATCGCTCTCCCAGATAGGGATACAGGTGGGTAACCGCAATCATGCCACGGTGCTGCACGCCTGCAACACGGTGAAAAACTTCTACGAAGTGGACAAGGGTTATCGCTCCGATATCGAAGAGATAGAACGGATCCTCAACTCCTGATGTTTGTCTTGCCTAACACCTATTCACTCCTCCTGCTCCCTTTTTTTCACAATAGATTCTCCGGTAAGCGGGGTTTTTTTTATATTTGCCTTTTCTATCGGGTGCTCTTAGCTCCCGGAATCGAAAAGTCATAAGAAATGAACATCACCCGTTACTACCTTTATTTGTTTATTCTGCTTGCTGTGACGGCACCTCTCGCTGCACAGATTCCCGATGGATACTACACCCCGGCGGAGGGGGAGAGCGGTGCTGCATTGAAGAGTGCCCTCTTTCGTGTGATCGGTGAACCCAAGGTGCTCTCCTATAAAGGAATATGGGGGGCATTTGAAACTACTGATGCCTTTAAAAACGGCAGGGTGTGGGACATCTATTCCCACAATCCCCGTGAAGGGGCTGCATACAGTTATGGATTCAGGCAGCATCGCTGTGGAACCTCCCGCAAGGAGGGAGACTGTTACAACAGGGAGCACCTTTTTCCCAGGAGCTGGTTCCGGGGCACTGCCTCCCTTGAGTCGGACCTCTTTCACATCTATCCCACCGACGGGTATGTAAACAACCGTCGAGGCAATCTCCCTTTCGGTGAGGTGGGTATCATCTCCTGGGAGTCGACAAACGGATCGAAGGTGGGTCAGAATACTTTTGGCGGTTATACCCGAACGGTCTTCGAGCCCATCGACGAATACAAGGGTGATGTGGCACGCAGCTATTTCTACGTGGTGACAGCCTATGAAGATCAGTTACACAAATGGCACTCAGACCAGCTTGAGAGGAATCGCTATCCCGGTTTCAGCAAATGGTCGCTAGCATTGCTGCTGAAATGGCACCGTGAGGATCCTGTAAGCCTAAAAGAGGTGCGTCGCAACGAAGCGATTTACCGGTTGCAGCAGAACCGCAATCCCTATATCGATTATCCGGAGCTGGTGGAATATGTGTGGGGGAATGCCGACAATGAACCGTTCCATTCGGAAGCGATGGCCGACAGCTACCGGGAGATTGAACAGAGCCCCTTTGAGCGATGGCTCGACAGGATAATGGGTTTAATAACGACCAGATAACCAATGAGAACAGTACAACTTCTTTTACTATTCCTGTCGGTGATCATAGCCGGTTGCAATAACGTGTCGGCTGACTCGCTGAAGATAGCATTGCTCAGCGATATCCATTATCTATCCCCGGCACTCTACGACACCGGTGAGGCCCTCGCGGCACAGGAAAAGGCTGCCGGCAGACATTTCTATGACCAGCAGATGGTGTTGGATAAGGTGTGGGGCGATTTGCTTCAGGAGAAACCCGGTGTGCTCTTGATTTCGGGTGATCTCACCCATCACGGAGAGCGACAAAGCCATATCGAGCTGGTTGCCAGACTGGAGGCCCTCGAGAGGGAAGGCATCCGTGTGCTTGTAGTACCCGGCAACCATGACATCAACATTCCCAATGCCGTTGCATATAGGGGTAATAAAACTGAGCCGGTTGAGAGCATCACGAAAGATGATTTTGCGGCACTCTATGAGCCATTTGGTTATGGGGAGGCAATCGCTAGAGATGAGGCCTCACTCAGTTACGTTGCAGCACTCGATGAACAACATTGGCTGCTTTGCTTCGACAGCAACCGTTACGAGGAGCACACTACCGGATCAATCACCGCTGGCCGTATCAAACCGCAAACAATGGAGTGGGCTTTTTCAGTGCTCCGTGAGGCAGAGGCGAAAGGCATCATTGTGCTTGGCATGATGCACCACGGGCTGGTGGAGCATATGCCTTACCAGTCGGCTTTCTTCCCGGCGTACCTTGTGGAGGAGTGGGAACGGCATGCTGAGCTGCTTGCTGATGCCGGGATGCCGCTCATCTTCACCGGCCATTTTCACTCGAACGACATCACCCGTTATGACGCTCCCTCCGGTAAAAGCATCTATGATGTGGAGACTGCCAGCCTGGCGCATTATCCCTTTGCCTGGCGGACGATGACACTTGATAAGGGCAGCCTCGCATTGGAGAGCCATTTTGTCACCTCTTTAAGTGGTAACAGCAATCTGGAGGAGGAGGGCCGCCAACGATTGGAGATGGTGACCCGGCGTGTGGCGGAGAGTCGTTTGAAGGGGCTGGGTGTCTCCCTGCCGGAGGAGCTGATGCCTCTGCTTACCGACCTGATGGTGAAGCTCAATATGAAGCATGTTAAAGGGGATGAGAAAGCCGACCCGGAAATGATGCTTGCCCTCCGGGTGTTTGCCTCTTACCTGGGCAATGAGGTTGAAGCGAAGGATTTCTCTTTCGACTTACCCCCGGAGGATAACAACGTGGTGATTCGGTTGAAAGAGGTTGAGGAAGAGTGAAGATGATTGGTAAGAGGATACGGCATTCTGCCTGTTTGTTGCCCTGCATGCAGGCAGGTGTCACCGAGGCGGGTTGTGACGAGGCTGGTCGCGGTTGTCTTGCCGGGCCGGTCTTTGCTGCTGCAGTTATCCTGCCACCCGATTTCAGGTGTGACACTCTCAACGACTCCAAGCAGCTCAGCGAGCGACAGCGGGAAGAGCTGCGTGTTGTGATTGAGCAGGAGGCGCTTTTTTTTGCCGTGGCATCCTGTTCGCCTGAGGAGATTGACCGACTCAATATTCTGTGGGCATCCATCGAGTCGATGCACCGCGCCCTACGTTCACTCGGCAGTATGCCGCAGCATATTCTGGTGGATGGCAACCGTTTCCTGCCATATGAGGAGATACCATACAGCTGTGTAATTAAAGGTGATGGCAAGTACCTGTCGATCGCTGCGGCATCGGTGCTGGCAAAGACCTGGCGCGACGACCACATGCGTGAGCTCGATCAACAGTTCCCGCAGTATGGCTGGAGCCGCAACAAGGGATATCCCACCCGGGAACACCGGGAGGCGATTGGCATTCACGGTATCACACCCCATCACCGCAAGAGCTTTGCACTGCTGGAGCGGCAGCTCAACATCGATTTCTGAATCAGACAGCTCCTGATACAGGTTCAGAGTCCTTTCATGGATAGCTGGATTCGTTTTCTCTCCATATCCACCGAGAGCACTTTCACTTTCACATGCTGGTGCAGCGACACCACCTCTGCCACATTGGAGACAAACCGGTCGGCCAGCTCCGAGATGTGCACAAGGCCGTTTTCCTTGATGCCGATATCTACAAAACATCCGAAGTTGGTGATGTTGGTCACGATGCCGGGCAAGATCATCCCCTCCTGTAGATCGGTGATCAGCCGTATGGAGGGATCAAACTCCAGTGTCTGCACCTTCGACCGGGGGTCACGTCCCGGCTTTTTGAGTTCCAGCAGGATATCAGCCAGCGTCTCTTCGCCCACTGTTTCAGTTTTGTATTGCTCCTTATCGATGGCGGTGATCAACTCTTTGTTACCGATCAACTCCTTCACACTACATTTAAGGTCCTTCGCCATCTGCTCTACGATGGGATAGCTTTCGGGATGGACAGCCGAGTTGTCGAGCGGATTCTCTGCCTCAGATATCCGCAGAAAGCCGGCGCACTGCTCAAACGCTTTCTCGCCCAGCCGGGGCACCTTCATCAGCTCCCGGCGTGATCGGAAGGGACCGTTGGTGGAGCGCCACTCCACGATGTTGTTTGCCAGCGACTCACCCAGTCCCGAGACATAGGTGAGTAGGTGCCTGCTTGCGGTGTTGAGGTTGACACCCACCAGGTTGACGCAGCTCTCCACCGTCAGGTCGAGCGACCGTTTCAGCTTCATCTGGTCCACATCATGCTGATACTGACCCACACCGATCGCTTTGGGGTCGATCTTCACCAGCTCGGCCAACGGGTCGCTCAGCCTCCGTCCGATGGAGACGGCACCCCGCACGGTGACGTCATACTCCGGGAACTCCTCACGGGCGATCTTCGATGCAGAGTAGACCGATGCACCACTCTCACTTACCACGAATACCTTCACCTCTTTCTCATATCGCAGACCGGTGATGAAACGTTCCGTCTCACGGCTGGCGGTGCCGTTGCCGATGGCGATGGCATCGATGCGATAGGTGGATACCAGCTTCACCACCTTGCTACCTGCCTTGTTATGCTCCTGCCGTGGCGGATGCGGATAGATGGTCTCGTTGTGTAGCAGGTTGCCCTGCTCGTCGAGGCATACCAGCTTACAGCCGCTGCGATAGCCCGGGTCGATACCCAGGATGCGCTGTTGTCCCAGTGGGGGTGCCAGCAGCAATTGCCGCAGGTTCTCCGCGAAAACAGCGATGGCCGCCTCGTCGGCCTGTTCTCTTGAGAGGTTGGCAAACTCGGTCTCGATAGATGGCTTTAACAATCGCTTGTAACCATCCTTCACCGCCTCTGTCACATGATCCGCCGCTTCACTGTTGTTTTTGACAAAACGTCGTTCCAGTCTTACAAGGCACTGCTCATCATCGGGTGAGAGGGAGACTCGAAGGAAGCCTTCCTTCTCCCCACGTCGGATGGCCAGCAACCTGTGTGACGGGCAGCGGGAGAGGGGGGCGATGAAATCGAAGTAATCCCTGTATTTTTCTCCCTCCGCATCCTTGCCTTTCACCACTTTTGCGGTGATCATCGCCTCACGCGAAAAGATGTTGCGTACCACCTGCCTTGCTTCTGCATCCTCGTTGATCCACTCAGCAATGATGTCGCGTGCTCCTTTCAGTACTTCCTCTATATTTTCTACTTCACCTTTTTTATAACGAATCGCTTCTGCTTCTACCGAACGTTGTTGTTGCGACATCAACCATCGGGCAAGTTCCTCCAGTCCTTTTTTTCGGGCTATCTCAGCCCTGGTCTGCCGTTTGGGCTTGTAGGGCAGGTAGAGGTCTTCCAGAAGAGTGCTCTCGCGGCAGTTACGGATCTCCATTTCCAGCTCCGGTGTCAGCTTCTCCTGCTCGCTGATCGATTTCAGGATGTACACCTTCCGCTTCTCCAGCTCCTCATGCTTTTCTTTCAGCTCACCTATGCGGGCAATTTGCACCTCGTCGAGACCGCCGGTAGCCTCCTTACGGTAACGGCTGATAAAGGGGATAGTGGCACCCTCGTCCAGCAGGCGAAGGGTGTTCTCTACGCTTCTGAGGGTTAATCCGAGCGATTGAGCGATGGATGAATGAATGTGGGGCATAAGTGGATTCTTCGTTGACAGTGATGGTTCAGCTGCAAATGTAAAGATTTTTTTCCTAACTTTACCTCACCAAATGTTATCGGTATGGCCAAACTGAAATCAGTCTACTTCTGCAGCCAATGCGGCTACGAATCGCCCAAGTGGATGGGCAAATGTCCCTCTTGCGGAGAGTGGTCCACATTCGTGGAGGAGTTGATACGTAAAGATGCAGCAGCAAAGCAGGAGGACAGTCGCTCCTTTCAGAGTGTTCGTAGCGAGCCTCAGCAACTGCGGGAGATCCGTGCCGACGAGGAGCCCCGTATAGATCTTCACGACGGAGAGCTAAACAGGGTGTTGGGAGGTGGGTTAGTGCCCGCTTCGGTGGTATTGCTTGGTGGTGAGCCGGGCATAGGCAAGTCCACCCTGGTGTTGCAGACCATCCTGAAGCTAACCGGACTGCGTACGCTCTATGTCTCCGGAGAGGAGAGTGCGCGGCAGCTGAAGCTGCGTGCCGATCGTATAGGGTTGCAGAACGATGACTGCCTGATCGTTTGCGAGACCAACCTCGATGAGATATTCAAGCATGCGAAGAGCATCTCCCCCCGGTTGCTGGTCGTCGACTCCATACAGACCATCTACAGTGAGGCACTCGAGTCGGCTCCCGGCAGCATCTCGCAGGTGCGGGAGTGTGCCGCCTCCCTGCTCAAGTTCGCCAAGCAGTCGGGGACACCGGTGCTGCTGATTGGTCACATCACCAAGGAGGGAAGCATAGCGGGTCCCAAGATCCTGGAGCATATCGTCGATACAGTGATTCAGTTCGAGGGCGACCAACACTATATGTACCGCATCCTGCGAAGCATCAAGAACCGTTTTGGCAGTACCGCGGAGCTGGGCATCTACGAGATGAACCAGTCGGGCCTCCGTGAGGTGAGCAACCCTTCTGAGCTGTTGCTGACACAGAACCACGAAGGCCTGAGTGGTGTCTCCATCGCGGCTGCCATTGAAGGGATCCGCCCTTTTCTGATTGAGACACAGGCACTGGTGAGTACCGCCGCCTACGGGACACCGCAGCGCTCCGCCACCGGCTTTGATATCCGGCGGACGAACATGCTGCTGGCAGTGCTCGAGAAGCGCGCCGGCTTCCGACTGGCACAGAAAGATGTCTTTCTCAATATTGCCGGGGGGTTGCGTGTAAACGATCCTGGCATGGATCTCTCGGTTATCAGCGCCATACTCTCCTCCAGCCTTGATGTGAGCGTTGATGGCAATACGGCACTCTGCGGTGAAGTGGGTCTCTCGGGTGAGATACGCCCTGTGAATCGTATAGAGCAACGTATACAGGAGGCGGAGAAACTGGGTTTCTCACGCATCCTGATACCTGCCAATAACCTGAAAGGGTACAACAAAAAGGTATCGATAGAATTAATTCAGGTGAAGAAGGTGAGCGATGCCTTCCGGATTCTCTTCTCCTGATGGATAGAAACAGTTTCATCCCTCCCCGAGAAAATGGCACATTCCTTTTTGTAAGTAGGAAAAAAACATTATCTTTGCATCCGCTTTGTGCGAAAATGGTACCTTGGCCGAGTGGTTAGGCGCCGGTCTGCAAAACCGTTTACGGCGGTTCGAATCCGCCAGGTACCTCACAGGAAAAACTCCGAAACCGATTCAGGTTTTGGAGTTTTTCTAAAGTGCAAACAGGCGATATTTCCTTTGAGGAACGTTGTTGTCAGCTCTCCTGTGGGGGTTCTTTTTTGAAGGCATCTGTAACCTTCCCGAAATTCTCTTTCCAGGCATCGGCTACCGTCGCAAAAAAGTTGCCCGCACTCTCCTTCACCACATCCCACTTGCCGTCGGTAATCTTGTCATACTCCTCCATCTTCGCCGAAAGGCTGTCTCGAAGCTCTCTTAGCCTATCCAATTGTTCTTTGTATTCCTCCTTTGCATCTTCGGCAATCTCACCCGCCCTGGCTTCCAACTTAGAGATGGTTTCAGCCAGCTCGTCAATCACTTGGTATGTCTTTTGTTTGAACTCCTCTTTTCTCATTTTTCGTTCGTATTAAATTTGTTGGACTTACTATTATTAGTAACATCCAACTCCTCTATTGGTTCATATGACTATAATTGGCTTTTCAGGATTGTTTTAAGAAATATAAACAGGCAATACGGGAATAATGGCGTCAGAATGAAAGTGAAACGGATGAAAAAGTGTATCTTTGCAACTTAATAATTGAAGAGAAGCATGTTGAATATTGTAATTTTTGGTGCTCCCGGATCGGGTAAGGGAACACAAAGTGAGAAGATAGCCGAACGGTACGGACTACAACACGTGTCCACCGGTGAGATCTTAAGGGAAGAGATTGAATCATCAACCGAACTGGGGAAACTGGCTGACTCCTATATGTCAAAAGGGGAGCTGGTGCCCGACTGTGTGGTGATTGAGATGCTGGAAGAGTTAATCGCCAGAAATAGCGATGCAAAAGGGTTTATATTTGATGGTTTCCCGCGCACGGTACCTCAGGGAGAGGTGTTGAACCAGCTACTGCAACATCATGGTGAGAAGGTGGATATTGTTGTCAGTTTGGAAGTAGCCGATGAAGAACTTATTGACCGCCTGCTTAAGAGAGGAGCAATCTCCGGCAGGACCGACGATAACCGTAAGACGATTCAGTCGAGGCTGAGAGTCTATTATCGGCAGACTGCACCCCTGAAGGAGTTTTATCGTAAACAGGATGTGTTGAAAGAAATTAAAGGTGTCGGATCCATTGAATCGATTTTTGAATCGATTGTGAAAGAGATCGACATGATATCCGGATCATAATGGCTGAAACAAATTTTGTAGACTACGTAAAGATCTTCTGTCGTTCGGGAAAGGGAGGACGTGGTTCTGCCCATTTCAGAAGAGAGAAGTATATACCCAAGGGAGGACCCGATGGTGGCGACGGCGGTGACGGCGGGAGCATCATCTTGCGCGGCAATCGCAACTACTGGACCTTGCTCCACCTTCGTTACCAGCGACACCTCTTCGCCGGGCATGGAGAGAACGGTTCCAAGGCGCAACGCTCCGGTAAGAAAGGCGAAAGCCGCGTGATAGAGGTGCCTTGTGGTACCGTAGCCTACGACGCCCATACCGGCGAGTATCTGTGCGATATTACCGACCACGACCAGGAGGTTGTGTTGCTTAAGGGGGGGCGTGGCGGTCAGGGGAACCAGCATTTTAAGACAGCCACCAACCAGGCACCGCGTTATGCCCAGCCGGGCGAGCCCAATGAAGAGCGTTGGGTAATCCTGGAGCTGAAGCTGCTGGCCGATGTGGGACTGGTGGGTTTTCCCAATGCCGGCAAGTCGACCCTTCTCTCGGTGGTCTCGGCCGCCAAGCCGAAGATTGCCAACTATCCCTTCACCACCCTGGAACCCAACCTGGGTATTGTGAGCTACCGCGATTCCAAGTCGTTTGTGATGGCCGATATCCCGGGGATCATTGAAGGTGCGAGTGAGGGCAAAGGTCTGGGACTTCGTTTCCTGCGCCACATTGAACGGAACTCACTCTTGCTATTCGTGGTTCCAGCCGATGCCGATGACATCCGCAAGGAGTATGAGATTCTGCTGAATGAGCTGAGGCAGTACAACCCGGAGCTCCTTGACAAAAGGCATGTGCTTGCCATCTCCAAGTCAGACATGCTCGACGAGGAGCTGATGCATGAGATCTCATACGATCTGCCGGAGCTGCCTTATGTCTTCATCTCGTCGATCACAGGATTTGGTATACCAGCCCTGAAAGATATCCTCTGGCGGGAACTCAATAGTGATGTTGTTCTGCCTCAGGCTGCCTCCCCCAAGACACTTGTTCACCGTAACCTGGACGTGGTGGCTCTCGGTTTTGAGGAGGATGAAACCATTCCTGACGATGAGTCATCGTTAGATGAGGAGGAAGAGTTGTACGACGAGGAGGAGCCCTTCGATGCGGATGAATGATACGGCTCATGAGACCCCATCCCCAATATCCCAACCTGTTGTTGTTCGACCTGTTTGCGGCCGA